>CAYTWK010000132.1:0-6012 GCA_964442095.1 uncultured Caulobacteraceae bacterium
CAATTTGCAAAAATTTGCACTAATTTTTTAATTGTTACTCGAGAGTATCTTTTAAATTTTCGGTAAATATTGCAAAAATAATGCAATAGCATGAGCATAATTGGAAATTTTATTCGTAAAATTGGGATAATTGGTAAAAATTACGCTATTTATGATTGAAAAATGAGTAAACGTTTACCTCTATAGAAATAATTAATAAATCAGGCTAATATTAGGAACTTAAAATGCTGCTTTAGTAGGCTGCATAAGAAAATGGGACTATCATAATGCAACTGGCTACTAAAATTCCTAAGTGGAATAATGAATATTTAGAAGAATTAAAGACTCTGATGGCGAAATTGGAAACGATTCCAGACGGTCCATTGCGCGACTATGTTTTGGATGATTGTTTTTCAATCGCTACCGCGGTTTTAAATAAAATTCTTGCTGAAGGTAAGGTTCGCGGTGTCGAGGCGCAATCGCCATCGAAAATTCGTGCTTAACTTATAAAGAAATCGACTATCTAGGCGAGGACTTTGCCACTATTCAGTATATTTTTTGGATCTAGTGCGGCCTTTAAAGTGCGCATTAGGGCAATTTCGCTCTCGCTGCGAGAATAATGTAAATAATTTAGTTTTTCAATTCCGATACCGTGCTCCGCCGATACCGCGCCACCAATATTGTTTAGCGCCCTATAGACAATATCTTCGATTTGCCCTCTTGTTTCTGGCAGCCATTCCCCTGGCGAGACAACAATATGCAAATTACAATCGCCTAAATGACCGAATACAATTGTGCGCGCCTTCTCTCCCCATTTTTTGATAACTTTTTCCTTTAGAGCCTCGATATAATCGTGCATTTGTGCAATTGGTAAAGATACGTCAAAAACCGCCGCTGGTTGAGTTGACATGAAGAGGCCGATAATGTCTTCGCGAATGGCCCAAATGGCTTTTGCTTGCTGCTTTGATTGGGCGATTACGGCGTCGGCGAATAATTCTTCTTCCATAATCTGTTCAAAAATCTCATTAAAATTCGCCTCGTCCTTTTCGGGTTCGAAACCCTGACATTCGGCAATCACGTAATATTTGTGCCCTTTGGGTAAAGGTGGATTGTGTTTTGAACCATCGCCAACAATTAACTCATAATATTCGCCCCACATAACTTCAAAACTAGTAAGTGCGCCGCCAAATCTTTGGCCCATGCGCGAAAAATATTTTATCAAAGTATCAAAATCATCAATCGCAACCAATGCCATATTATCGGATTTGGGCGCAGGGTGAAGGCGCAAAACCGCGCGCGTAACCAAACCCAAAGTCCCTTCAGAGCCGATGAATAATTGCTTTAGGTCATATCCCGAATTATTTTTCAAAAGAGTATTAAGTGAGCTAATAATTGTTCCATTCGCAAGGACAACTTCAAGTCCCAAAATTTGCTCACGCATCATGCCATAACGCACAACTTGGTTGCCGCCTGCGTTTGTTGAAATATTACCGCCAATTGTGCATGAACCGCGCGCGCCCAAATCAACCGCGAACATCATATCATGCTCAACTGCTGCTTCATGGACTTTTTGCAATGGCGCGCCAGCTTGAACTAACATTGTTCGGCCAATTGGGTCTATGTTTTCTATATTATTCATGCGTTCGAAAGAAATTTGTATTTCGTCTTTTTGGGCGTCTGTCCCGTGAACAAGACCGGTTAGGCCGCCAGCAGGCACAATCTTTTGGCCGGCCGCATGGCATAATTTCATTACTTCTGATAATTCTTGGGTGGATTGCGGGCGCACCACAGCAAAGGCGCCACATTTACTCATTGAAAGCCAATCGCCAGCCCGCTTTCCAACTTCATCGCCAGTGATAATTCCATTATCGCCGACTATTTCTTTGATGCTGTCAATTAGACTGGTCATTCGGCGCTGCCCCTTTTGTAATAATTTAAGTCTAGATATTGAACTAATTAATAAATAAGTTCAATGGTCAAAATATGAAAACCTATATAGCGTTTTTGCGTGCAGTTAATGTTGGTGGGACTGGCAAATTACCGATGGCGGATTTGCGCCAAATGTGCATGGAATTGGGTTTTGAAAAGGTAGAGACCTATATCCAAAGCGGAAATGTGGTTTTCAATTCGGATGAAAGTGCCGATATTGTCAAATCTAAATTGGAAAACAGTCTATTAGAATATGCAAAAAAGCCAGTTGGCGTATTATTGCGAAATAAAGATGATTTGGCGCAAATTATAGCGAAAAATCCTTTCAAAGAACGCGAGCCAAACCGCACAATTGTAATTTTCACCGACGATACAACCCCTAATTTAGATGGCGTAAAGCATCAAAAATCCGAAGAAATTATCCTTTTTGAGCGCGGGATTTATGTTTATTATGCTGATGGCATGGCACAAAGTCGCCTTGTCATACCGGCCTCTAAAGACGGGACGGCGCGCAATATGAATACAATTGGCAAACTATTAGAATTGGCGCAGAATAATGAATAAAGAGCGATTAAAATGGTCGCTTGCTATTCATGGCGGCGCTGGTGTCATTGATAAAAATGAAATGGGTGATCATCAAGTAAATGATTATCACGCGGGCCTAAAGAATGCGCTTGAAATTGGCGGCGAAATATTATCGGCGGGCGGTGCGGCACTTGACGCGGTCGAACAAACGGTTCGCGCTCTCGAAGATAATCCTCTTTTTAACGCTGGTATTGGCGCATCTTTGACATGTGATGGAATTGCAGAACTCGATGCGGCAATAATGGACGGCGCAAGCACCAAAGCTGGTGCAGTAGCGGGAGTTCATTTTACCAAAAACCCAATAAGCCTTGCGCGCGCGGTTATGGAAAAAACTAACCGCCTTTTATTGATTGGCCAAGGCGCGGACGAGTTTTCAAAGGCGCAAAATCTAGAACAGGTAGCACCCGAATATTTCATAACAAATCTTCGCAAAGCGCAACTTGAAAAATGGCGCGCTCGCCAATTAGAAAAAATCCAAAATAGCCATTTATATGGAACGGTCGGCGCCGTGGCGATGGACATGGCGGGCAATTTGGCTGCGGCCACGTCAACTGGCGGAATAACTGGCAAGGAATTTGGCCGTGTTGGTGATTGCCCTATTATTGGCGCGGGCACGATTGCTATAAATGGTGTTTGCGCGGTTTCGTGCACTGGAACTGGCGAATATTTTATTCGCGAAAGTGCCGCTCGCCAAATATATGATAGGATAAAATGGAATAATCAAACCATTGAAGATGCGGCATTTGACACAATAATGGCAATTGGTGAAATTGGTGGTGATGGCGGCCTTATTGCAATGGATTCTAATGGCCGCGCGGTGTTTGCTTTAAATGATTTGGGCATGTATCGCGGGCTAATCAATAGCCAATCAGAGCCAAAAACCTCTATTTTTCATGGTGAAATTATCCCGACAATTGGCAAAGAAGCGCGCACCTCAAACGAATTGCACTAGCAGGTGAAACATTGTAGGAAATCGCCAAGCATATGCACAAAATTATGGATATATTTTAATGGCAAATAAAACAAAGCGCGCGGCAATTATTTTGGCGGCTGGGCACGGCACGCGAATGAAATCCTCGCTTTCAAAAGTCCTACACAAAGTTGGTGGGCGCTCTATGCTAGATTGGGTTATTGCTCTTGCCAAAAGCCTAGATTGCGAAAAAATTGTTGTGGTTACTGGTGCCCACAATAAGGATGCTACAATAGCAGCAAAAGCGCAATTGGGCGAAAACGCAACCGCCCTCCAAGACCCACCAATGGGGACAGGGCATGCGGTTAAGTGCGCAAAAGATGCGATGGGCGATTTTGATGGCAATGTCATTGTTCTTTATGCCGATACACCATTGATTAGCCGCGAAACCGCAATAAAGGCATTTGAAGCAATTGAGGGTGGACGCGATATTTCTATTCTCGGCTTTGTTTCAAAAAATCCTGCGCCATATGGGCGATTGATTGAAAACCAAAGTGGTGATTTGCTTGAAATCGTCGAAGCCAAAGAGGCGACACCGGAGCAATTGGCAATCGACCTTTGCAATTCTGGCGTGATGGCAGGAAATTGCAAAAATTTATTTGCCCACTTAGAAAATATTACAAATAATAATGCCAAAGGCGAATATTATTTAACTGATGTGATTGGCCTTGCAGTTGCTGCTGGTCAAAAATGCGTTGCGGTTCGCGGCAGTGAAGATGAAGTTTTGGGTGTTAATTCGCGCCTTGACCTAGCAGAGGCTGAAAACTGCTTTCAAAAAGCTAAGCGTGAAGAAATGATGATTAAGGGCGTAACTTTAATCGCGCCCGAAACCGTGTTTTTTAGCTATGATACAATAATTGAAAATGACGTAATAATAGAGCCGAATGTAGTTTTTGGTCCAAATGTTACAATCAAAACTGGCGCTCAAATTCGGGCTTTTTCACACCTAGAGGGTGCGCAAATTGAAAGCGGGGCAATTATTGGGCCGTTTGCACGCCTTCGCCCTGGGTCGCAAATTGGCGAAGATGTCCATATTGGCAATTTCGTTGAAACCAAAAATGCGGTTTTGGCCAAAGGCGTTAAGGCCAATCATTTGACCTATCTTGGCGATGTTACAATTGGCGAAAAAACCAATATTGGCGCCGGCACAATAACTTGCAATTATGACGGCTATTTCAAATATAAAACCGAAATCGGCAAAGGCGTTTTAATCGGCTCAGATAATATGTTAGTTGCGCCGGTCAAAATTGGTGATGGCGCAATAACTGCTGCTGGCTCAACCATAACTCGTGACATTGGCGCAGGCGCATTGGGTGTGGAGCGCGGCGAACAGCGCGTAATAAGCGGTTGGGCAACAAAATTCCATGAAAAATCTGCCGCCAAAAAGGCCAATAAATGAACGCCGATATCCAAAAAATTCAAGCCGCAGCAGCAGCCTTAGATCACGTAAAATCTGGCATGATTTTGGGGCTTGGCACTGGCTCTACAGCGGCGCATTTTGTTAGGCTTTTGGCGCAAAGTGTTGCCAAAGGACTTAATGTAAAAGGCGTTCCAACTTCTTTGGCAACCGAGCAATTGGCGCGCGAAACTGGTGTGCCATTAATTGATGTTGAAAAAGTGGAGCGTATCGATATTACGATTGATGGCGCCGATGAAATTGACCCTGCTCTAAATCTTATTAAGGGTGGCGGTGCTGCATTATTGCGCGAAAAAATAATTGCCCATGCCAGCGATCAGATGATTGTTATTGCCGATGAAAGTAAATTGGTTGAAAATCTTGGGGCATTTGCTTTGCCCGTCGAGATTGTCCCTTTTGGCGTAGCAATCACTGCCAAAAAAGTTTTTGATTGCCTAAGGGCCGCAAAGTGCCACGGCACGCATATTGATTTGCGAAAAAATAAAGAGGGCAAGACTTTGATTACCGATAATGGAAATTATATATTGGATTGTCAGTGCGAGCTAATTCCAAATCCTGTAGAATTAATGGCCGCGCTTAATTTGGTTCCGGGTGTGGTGGAAAATGGAATTTTTCCGATTTTTCCCAATACGCGCCGCACCGCAATTTTGGGCACGGGCACTGGCCCAAAAATAATAGAAATATAGGAATTTAGTTTTGGATTATGACTTTGATCTTTTCGTCATTGGCGCAGGTTCTGGTGGTGTTCGCGCCGCAAGAATGGCCGCAAGCTATGGCGCAAAAGTGGCCATCGCCGAAGAATATCGAATTGGCGGAACTTGCGTCATAAGAGGTTGCGTGCCAAAGAAATTCCTCGTCTATGCTAGCGAATTTCAACACGAAATAGAAGCAATCGCGCCCTCTTATGGCTGGACAATTGGGGATATTTCCTTTGATTGGGCGAAATTGCGAAATTCCGTCGCCGATGAGGTTTCAAGGCTTTCTGGCATTTACAAGCGCAATCTAAATAATTCGGGCGTGACAATTTTTGAAACCCGCGCGCAAATTTCGGGGCCAAATAGTGTGGTTTTGGCATCAGGCGAAACCATAAATGCCAAGTATATTTTAGTGGCAACAGGCGGCGCACCTTCAA
>CAYTWK010000133.1:0-6004 GCA_964442095.1 uncultured Caulobacteraceae bacterium
ATATTCGCGCCTTGGAGATATTGACCCGAAAGGAATGGTTTGCGCCCATCCATTGAAAAATTGGTCTGATGCAAGTGGTGGATATGGGTTTAATGTCCCCATGCTTGCTGGCGACCATGTAACCGATGATGCCGGCACTGGGTTTGTTCATACCGCGCCAAGCCATGGCACAGACGATTATTTGGTATGGATGAAAAATGGATTACCTCAAGCGGATATTCCGTTCACCGTAGATGAAGAAGGCCGCCTAACCAAAGAAGCACCTGGTTTTGAGGGAGCGCTTATTATGCGCCTTGAGGGCACCGCAAAAGATATTGGTAAAGAAGGCGATGCCAATGCCCGTGTTATTGATGCGTTAAAATCATGTGGAAACCTGTTGGCAATGGGCCGCCTAAAGCACCAATATCCGCATTCTTGGCGCTCTAAAGCGCCGCTTATTTATCGCAATACGCCGCAATGGTTTATAGCAATGGATAGACCAGTCGCGCATTTGGGCGGTAAGACACTGCGCGAAGTGGCAATGGCTGAAATTGACAAAACCGATTGGGGCAATGAAGCGTCGAAGGCGCGCATTTCGACATTGGTCCGCGAACGTCCAGATTGGCTTATTTCGCGTCAACGTGCATGGGGTGTTCCGCTTGCTATTTTTGTTCACAAGGAAACCCTAGAGGTTCTCAAAGACGAAGATGTAAACGCGCGCATTATTTCGGCGATGAATGAAACAGGCGCCGATGCATGGTATTCCATGGATGCGCAATATTTCTTGGGCGATAAATATAAAGCCGAAGACTATGAGCAAGTTCAAGATATTTTGGATGTTTGGTTTGATTCAGGTTGCACACATGCATTCACGCTTGAAAGTCGCCCAACTTTACCGCGCCCGGCGAATATGTATCTAGAAGGTCTAGATCAGCATCGCGGCTGGTTCCAATCATCGCTCCTTGAAAGCTGCGCGACCCGCGGTGCTGCGCCATACAAACAAGTGCGGACCCATGGTTTTACGGTTGATGAAAAAGGCCATAAAATGTCTAAATCCATGGGCAATGGTATGGAGCCGCAAGACATAGCTGATAAAAATGGTATTGAAATTTTGCGCATTCTTTTTGCCGCCGCCGATTACACGCAAGAATTGGCCTTGGGCAAAACAATGATTGACCAAGCGTCAGAAGTTTATCGTAAACTAAGAAATTCTATTCGCTATATGATGGCGGTGACCAGTGATTTTTCTTCCAAAGATGCGGTTTCCTATGATGATTTGCCGCTTTTGGAAAAATGGCTTTTGGCGCGCGCTGCTGAAGTGCAAGCCAAAGTTATTGCCGAATACGAGGATTATAATTTCAAAGCCGCGCTTTCCGCTATTGCCGATTTTGCCAATTTGGACTTATCGGCATTTTATGTTGATGTTCGCAAAGACGCTTTATATTGCGATCCGATTAATTCGAAAAAACGCCGCGCCGCGCAAACCGTCCTTAATGATTTATTCGCGCGATTTCTAACTTGGCTTGCACCGATTTGCCCATTCACAACCGAAGAAGCATGGCTAGTGCAAAATCCAAATGGCGATTCAATTCACCTGGAGGTTTGGCAAGAGATTCCAAAAGAATGGCACAATGCTGCGGCACTATCACGCATGGCAAAACTTCGTGATTTGCGCAAAGTGGTTACGGGCGCACTCGAACTTGAACGCGCGCAAAAAACTATAGGATCATCTTTAGAGGCCGCGCCAAAAGTGTATATTTCAAATGAGGCCATTAAAGGCGCAATTATTGACGAAGATATTGCTGAATTATGCATAACTTCGGGGATTGAAATTATATTATCAGAACCACCAGCAAATGCCTTTGTGAACGAAGATGTCGAGGGTGTCGGTGTAGAATTTGTTCGTGCACAAGGCATAAAATGCAAACGTTCTTGGAAATATTTTGACCCAAAGACAGCACACAAGGATTTCCCCGACATCACTCCGCGAGATGCCGAAGCTGTTCTTGTTTGGGAGGCGCAGAGCGCTTAATGATAAATTACCTCGCCAATCCTGAAAGATTTATGCGCTTTTCAAAAGTCGCGGTGCCGATTTTCGGAATTTTGGGATTTGCTCTCTTGCTTATCGGAAGTGTTTGGTCATTGGTTTATGCGCCGGCCGATTATCAGCAAAGCGAAACCGCTAGGATTATGTTTATTCATGTGCCTTCAGCGTGGCTTGGGGTGGGTGCATATTTGTTTATGGCTGTCGCGAGCGTGATTTTCCTAGTTTGGCGGCATAATTTGGCGGATCTTGGCGCAAAGGCAGCGGCGCAAATCGGCGTTTGGTTTACGGCGCTTTGCCTAATAACTGGTTCGATTTGGGGAAAGCCGACATGGGGCACATGGTGGGAATGGGACGGTCGCCTTACTTCGATGTTGGTTTTGCTATTCTTATACCTTGGCTATTTGGCGCTTCGCTCGTCTATGGATGATGAACAAAAGGGCGCAAGGGCGGCGGCAATTCTTTGCCTCGTCGGCACGATAAATATTCCGATCATTCGCTATTCTGTAGTCTGGTGGAATACGCTTCATCAACCCGCAGCAGTAATTCGCAAAGGCGGCCCAAGCATTCATCCCGATTTGTTGCAGCCATTACTCTTAATGGGGCTTGCCTTTATGTTAATTTTCGGCGCCTTATTAATGATTAAGGTTCGGACATTTATTTTTGAAAGACGAATTAATGCAATAAATTCGAAAATTGCTAATTCAGATAATTATGGTGCTGCATGAAGCCGCAATTTGAAACCCTCAGCGATTTTATAAATATGAATGGCTATGCTGCCTATGTTTGGTCATCATGGGGGCTTTGTCTATTGGTAATATTTGCCCTAGGCATTGGTGCGATTGCCAATTATAAAAAGACCAAATCGAGGCTTGAAAAATTAGAGCAAGAAAATGCAAACTAAGACAAAGCTCAATTGGCTCGGGTTTGTCCCGTTTTTGCTTTTTGTCGGCCTAATCGCTACCTTTATTTATGGAATGTGGGGGCAAAGATTAGAACGTGGCGCAAGCCCTCTAATAGGCAAGCCTGCCCCGATTGCGCAAATTATTGCGCTTAATGGTGATGGCTTAACGCTTGGGGGCGAAACCCCAAAGCCTTTAATAGTGAATTTCTTCGCTTCATGGTGCGCGCCATGCCGCGCCGAAAATGCCGCGCTTTTGCAACTTTCACAAAGTGATAAAATTGAACTAATTGGGATTGCCTATCGTGATGATCCGATTAAGACCCAAGATTTTCTCGATGATTTGGGCAATCCATTTTCGCAAATCGGAATTGATAGGCAAGGTGAAATCGGCGCTAAGTTTGGTCTTAGCGGCGTCCCTGAGACTTATATAATCGGCGCGAATGGAATAATTCTTTACAAGCACAAGGGCGAAGTAAAAATTGAAGATATTCCGCGACTAATAAATATTGCGACACAAAAATAGAGTGTTTATTCTTTATTAAGCAAAATATAGCACCTGTTTTTTATGAATCCGATAAATTCAACAAACATTTTTCCGAATAATGCTCCAGTATCAAAGCCTCAAAGCAATGCCAGAGAAATCTTTGCTGAGCAAATGGCGCGCGCGCTTCGCAAAAATGATAATATTGCGGCGCCGATAAATTCAAAAACCTCGAGTGTCGAAGAAACATTTAGTAGAGCGCAAGAAGCGCAGGTTCAAAAACCTATAAAGCCAAATGAAACACCGCGCCTTGGAATGGTTTTGGATATTAAGGTTTAGCTTCCTTAAATTTCTTAGCTTTCTTTGACCCCTTATCCTTTGCCGCCTTTTTGTCTTTCTTAGACTTTTTGGGACTACTAATCTCGAGATCTTCGCCCAATAGTTTGGCAAAAATTCCGAACACACGGATCTGACTTTTTTCATCCAATAGCGCCAAAAGCTCTGCGTCAATTTTCTTAGCTTTTGGCAAAGCGGTATTTAGTTCAATCTCGCCCGGCCCGCTAAGGGAGAGCACATTCGCGCGCGCATCATTCGGCGCTTTAGCTCGCTCTATTAGGCCTTTATCCAAAAGGCGCTTTATTATTTCCGCCATAGTGGACCTATCTATGCTAGTGATTTGGACCAATTCAGTTTGCGAAATATTTGGCTTTTTGGCCAAGGCTGCAAGCACAGCAAATTGGCGCGGACTTAGCCCGTCGCGTCCAAATTCCTTTTGGTGAAAATCGGCTGCTATTTGCCCGAGCCGATGAAGCATATGCGCGAAAGAGCCTTTAATCTCAAAATCTAGATTGCTTTGCAAATTATCAACCATTGCTCGCCTATATCTTTCTTTGTAAAAAATTAACCCACATCATGCTTGAATATAACACTTATTTCAATAATATATGACAAACCGCAAGCTTTTGTTTTCGATTGATTTATTTTCACTCAATAGGGGCCATTTTTGAAAGTATCAATTAAGCCAGTTTCTGCGCCTGACCTAGAAGGTTTACGCCTAATATTATTGGCTGAAGGATTGCCCGTAGAAAGTATTTTAGATGCGCCAGTGCACTTTTTCTCTGCGCACGCTGAAAATGGGGCTGCTGTGGCATGGGGCGGGCTCGAAGTCTATGGCACCCAAGCCATACTGAGATCCGTGGTGGTCAATAGCGTTCTGCGCGGAATTGGCGCTGGCCGTGTCCTAGTTCGTGAGCTAATTGACGAAGCACGAATCCGTGGCTTAACGCGTCTTTGGCTTTTGACCAATTCAGCCGAGAATTTTTTTGGCAAAATGGGATTTTCACATGCCATTCGTTCCGAGGCGCCGATTGAAATTCAAAATAGCGAAGAGTTTCTTTGGCCTCATAATGAAACCGCGCATTGTATGAGCATGAAGATACAATCTCTCACGACTTGACATATCCCATATATGGGATATATTCCTAATTATGGGAAGTGAAGAATCGGAAACTGAAAGACAATTGGCAGTAAGAATAAGCCAATTGCGGCAAAGCAAATTTTCCTCTCTTGAGGATTTTTCCAACGCCACCGGAATATCAAAATCAACTTTATCGCGCATAGAGCGCTTTGAAACTAGTCCAACAGCGCAAAATTTAGGGCGAATAGCGGCCGCCCTTGGCGTAACGTGTTCAGAATTATTTCAATCAGTTGAAACCCGTTCGGAAGAACTTTATAGCGCAAATTCGCGCCAAGTTTGGAGCGATAAAAGCAATGGCTTTACGCGTGCTATTATTTGCCCGCCTAGCCGTGAAAGAATTTGCGAATTAACCGAATGCAAACTGCCAATTGGCACGAAGATAGAATATCCCGTCCCGTTAAAAGGCGGCGTTGAGGAAATAATTTATGTTCGAAGCGGCCGGCTTGTTTTTTGCCACAATAATGAAGAATATGAACTTGGGGCTGATGATGCGCTTCGTTTCACGTTAATTGGTCATACTTCCTTTTATAACCCTGGTCCTGAGACTGCTGAATATCTAATAATAATAGGGCAGAAATAATGGATCTAACAATATTTGATTTAGATGATGTTTTATACCATTATGATTTTAATTGGCGCCTAGAGCAGTTTGCCATTGCCGCCAAAAAGCCAGTTTCGCAAATAATAAAATTATGGATAGATTCAGGGTGGGAGGCCGCGGCCGAAGCTGGAAAATTTAAAGACGGCGATGAATATCTCTATGAATTTAACAAATTGATTGGTTCTAATATTTCGCGCCAAGAATGGATAGAAATACGTAAACACGCTATGAAGCCAAACTTAGATAATTTAGCATACGCAAGGCATTTAAAATCGGCGGGCGCGCGAGTTGCAATTTTAACAAATAACGGCCCATTATTACGCGAAACCATTAATCTAGTCGCACCGGATCTCGGTGAGATTTTTGATAAAAACATACATTGCAGCAGCCAGTTTGGCGCGGCAAAGCCAAGCGCCAAAGTCTATGAAGGCATTTGCAAATATTATTCAATATTGCCATATCAGGCGCTTTTTATCGACGATAGGCTTGAAAATATAATTGGAGCTCGGATGATTGGA
>CAYTWK010000134.1:0-3111 GCA_964442095.1 uncultured Caulobacteraceae bacterium
TCTTGCTCTTTGATGTCCTTCACAAGGTTCGCTGCCAATTCGCCGCCGTCTGGATCAATCTCAAACGTCACGAGGCGCAAAGTTACCTTTAGAGGCGCAGAATAAGTCAAATCGCGGCGGATACATTCCTCAACGTCGAATTTGGCTTTTTCAAACTCATATGAAACATATTCCAAAGTCGCGCGATTTTGGCTGTCCTTGATTGGGAAAACAGAACGGAAAACCGCCTCTATCCCCTCATCGCGGCGCTCATTACGCGGCGTATGCATTTGCAAGAATTGATCATATGAAGATTTTTGAACTTCGATAAGGTTTGGCATTGTTACTGTTTCAGTAATTTTGCCAAAAGATTTACGAATCCGTTTTTTGCCAGTGAACGACAAGGTCATGCAGACATTCCTTAGTTATGCGGCGTAGTTTGGGGCCGCTCTTTGGGATTAAAAAAGATAATAATACTATTTATTCAGAGACTTAGTGGCAATAAATAGTGCGGCAATTCCGGGCGACTGAACCCAATCTTGGCCACCGTAAACAATAGACGCAAAACAAGCCCATACCAAAAGGCATAGGCCGCAAACGTCTTGAATCAGTCAGACAGGCGTGTCCTTAGAGGAATTTGCGGAGTTTGTGAAGGGGTAATTGCAGGGATTTCTTTCTTACCCTCACCTATTAATTGACCAAAGATATTCCTACAATTTCTGGCCCGCAAGATAATTTATAAAGGCGCGGATTCGGTTTGGCAAAAGCCGCTTGCTTGAATAGACAGCAAATAATGGTGCATCAAAATTTATCGTTTCGGCAAGATAACGCCTAAAGCCAATTTCAATATCTTTCTTATCAATAAGCCAATGCGGCAATATAGCGATACCAAGCCTCTGTAGCGCCATTTCCTTCAGTAATACTTCGCTTTCACTTCGAATTGCGATCTTAAGATTACCATCTAGTTTTTCGCCCGATACCATTTCGAGTGCTTTCTCAACATTATTAATACCGCTATAGGCAAGTATTCGGTGGTTTGAAATATCGC
The DNA here is from genome assembly GCA_964442095.1 of uncultured Caulobacteraceae bacterium. Taxonomy (GTDB): domain Bacteria; phylum Pseudomonadota; class Alphaproteobacteria; order Caulobacterales; family Aquidulcibacteraceae; genus Pseudaquidulcibacter. The sequence goes on from CAYTWK010000134.1 coordinate 1,028, forward strand.
GCAGGTTTTCTAGTGGCGCTCCATTATCAATATAGTCCTTCATCGCATAAAGGCCAAAATTCACCAAAGATACTTTTCGCGCGATTAGACCCGGCGCCATATTCTGATTTACCCGCAAGGCTATATCAAATCCATCTTCTATTAGATTTGCCGCGCGCGCACTTAGGTCTATTTCAAAACTAACATCTTTATGAAGCGAACAAAAGCCCGCTATGATTTCACTAAAGCGGTTGCACGCCATCCAAACTGGTGCGGTCAATTTAATAATACCGCTAATTTCATTTGATTTATCGGTGAACTCTTTATCCAATTGGTCAATTTGCTCTATAATGCGCTTGGCTTGATCGAAATAATCGCGCCCCTCATCGGTCAATGCGACATGGCGGCTGTTTCTATTCAAAAGCCGAATACCAATCTCCTTTTCCAAAAGAGTTACATATTTGCTCGCCATGGCAGGTGAAACGTTCAATCGCTCTGCGGCAGAGCGAAACCTCTTGGTTTCGGCGGTTATACAAAATGCGCGGAGGCGGGTTAATTTGTCCATATCATTAACCTATACGAAACGATGCATTAATTCAAGCGCGAATTGTAAATTCTGATTGCACATTATAATTTATTATCACCGGCCAGCGCAAATAGGTGCGCTTTGTCGGATGAAATCACGGGAGACTTTAACATGAGTGAGAATGTAAAAAAGAAAATCAATTGGCTTAATGTTGGGCTTTGGACCGCCCAAGTATCTGTCGCCTCTATGTTCCTAATGGGTTCATTTATGAAACTAACGGTGCCAATCGCCGAGCTATCAAAAATGATGCCATGGACCGGTCAAGTTGACCCAGCATTGGTAACAATTACTGGTATTTTTGATGGCCTAGGCGGGCTTGGCCTACTTTTGCCTGGCATTACAAAAATTAAACCAAATCTAACAATCTTGGCAGCAATCGGCTGTTTAGCGCTTCAAATTTGCGCATTCGTATTCCATGCTTCACGCGGTGAAGCGATGATGGTCGGGCCGATGAATATAGTATTGGGCGCTTTGTCTGCTTTCATCATTTGGGGCCGCTGGAAAAAGGTTCCTTTGCAACCAAAAGCAATAGAGGCTTAGTGTTTTGATGACACGTTTACCTAGCTATTTCTTGTGCCATGGTGGCGGCCCTTGGCCCTGGTATGAAGGCGATACAAGGCAAAAATTTGCCGAATTGGAGGCCTCGCTTAAGCAGGTTTTGCCATCTTTAAAGGAAACTCCAAAGGCCCTTTTGGTTATTTCTGGACACTGGGAATCGGATGTCTTCAGCGTGTCATCAAACCCAAATCCCCCGATGCTATATGATTATTACGGGTTCCCAGACTGGGCATATCAAGTAAAATATCAAGCACCCGGTAGCCCCGAGCTTGCAAACCGCATCGCCGAATTGATAAATGCCGCAGGCATTGAGTGTGTTCTCGATACTGAGCGGGGATTTGATCATGGGACGTTTAGTCTCGCCCAGCCAATGAGGCCAGAAGCAGACATTCCAATCGTCCAATTATCTATAAGGCACGATTTTGACATAGACGCCCATTATAAAATTGGAGAGGCAATTGCGCCTTTGCGAAAAGAAGGGGTTCTAATCATTGGGTCAGGCATGACTTATCACAATCTCACAGCTTTGGGTGAAAGTGGCAAAATTCCTTCGAAGGTATTTAATGACTGGCTAAGGAATAATCTATCAAATCAGCCAAAGAATAAGATTATCAATGCGCTAAGCAATATTAAAAATGCGCCTTATTCATACTTTGCGCAGCCAAAGCCAGATCATATTTTCCCTTTGATTGTAGCGGCTGGTAGTGCACAAAATGATGAATGCAGCACCCAATTTGCTCAAGATGATTTTTTCGGCAATATTGCTATTACAAATTTCAAATTCGGAAATTGATTAGGCCAATTGTCTTAAAAATAAAAAACGCCGCATAGTTTACTATGCGGCGTTTGAATTTTAATGCTTAAGATTAAACTATTTAAGTTCAACTTTTGCGCCAGCTTTTTCAAGCTGTTCTTTGATTTTGTTTGCTTCGTCTTTAGAAACGCCTTCTTTAACTGCTTT
>CAYTWK010000134.1:3121-5874 GCA_964442095.1 uncultured Caulobacteraceae bacterium
TTAGGAGCAGCTTCAACAAGGTCTTTAGCTTCTTTTAGGCCAAGAGCAGGAACGATTGCGCGAACTTCTTTGATCACGTCAATTTTCTTGTCGCCAGCAGCAACAAGCATGACTGTGAATTCAGTTTGCTCTTCGCCAGCAGGTGCAGCAGCGCCGCCGCCAGCCGCTGGTGCAGCAGCAACAGCAACAGGAGCAGCTGCAGATACGCCCCATTTTTCTTCAAGAAGTTTAGAAAGCTCAGCGGCTTCTAGGACGGTCAATGTTGACAATTCGTCAACCAATTTCTCTAATTTAGACATTTGTTTTTCCTTTTATTTCTCTTCGCGTTATCCAAAAAGTCGAACAACTTTTTGGCGCTCATCGAGGTTTTCCAATCAATTTCAAAAATAATATTTACAGAATTAACAATTAAGCGGCATCTTTGGTGGCATAAGCGCCAATAACGCGTGCAACCTGTGATCCAGGTGCTTGCAAAATAGAAGCAATCTTCGAAGCAGGTGCTTGAAGAAGGCCAACAATTTTGCCACGCAATTCGTCCAAAGACGGCAGAGAGGCCAATTGATTGACGCCATTAGCATCAAGAATTGTTGCACCCATGAAACCGCCGCGAAGAACGAGTTTGTCGTTCTTTTTAGCGAATTCCGACATTGCTTTTGGTGCCGCAGTTGGGTCAACCGAATATGCAATTGCCGTTGGGCCAGTTAAAAGGCTTTCAGAGCTTGCGCCGTCAGTGCCTTCTAATGCCAATCTTGCAAGGCGGTTTTTGACCACCTTTACGCCCGCCCCAGCTTTTGCAAGCTCAAGGCGAAGACTTGTTAATTCCGCAACGGTCATTCCGGTATAGTGCGCAAACACTACAACTTCATTCGAGGTAAACAACCCATTGAGTTCTTTTACTACCTCTGCCTTTTGGGCACGATCCATTACGGTCTCCATTGTTATTGCTTTGGGAAATCCCAAAACGGACTTATTTGTTGCTCTTCACCTTATCCGAAAAGTGGTTAGGCTTTTCGGGGCTCATCGCGTCGCATTTCCCAGATTAGGAAATTGCGATTATCTGCCGTTGGGATAAAAATCATCTAAGGCAAAGCCTTAGGGTAAATCTTCATTCCCATCTATTTAGGAAATTAAGCATTTAAAAAATGCACCTAAAGTTTCGGACAGGGTGATTGGCAATGCCAATCAATTCATAATTGGGGCGAACCCCAATCACAAAACTTGTTTATTGTGCGCTTGCGGTATCCACTTTAACGCCAGGGCCCATAGTAGAGGACACAGCGATATTGCGAACATATGTTCCTTTTGCACCAGTCGGGCGCGCTTTAACCAAAGCGTCAACCAATGCCTTGGCATTTTCAACCAATGCTTGCTCGGTGAATGAAACCTTGCCAATGCCGACATGAATAATGCCAGCTTTTTCAACACGGAATTCAACGGCGCCGCCTTTGCTATCTTTAACAGCAGTGGCAACATCCATAGTCACAGTGCCGACCTTAGGGTTTGGCATAAGGCCGCGTGGACCCAAAACCTTACCTAAACGGCCAACCAAAGCCATCATGTCAGGAGTTGCAATAACGCGGTCGAAATCAGAACGACCAGCAGTCATTTCCTCTAAAAGGTCCTCTGCGCCAACAATATCAGCGCCAGCAGCTTTTGCTTCATCCGCTTTCGGGCCGCGCGCAAATACTGCAACGCGAACATCACGGCCTGTGCCATTTGGAAGATTTACAACACCGCGAACCATTTGATCGGCATACTTTGGCTCAACGCCAAGATTTACCGCCATATCAACAGTTTCGTCGAATTTTGCTTTTGCATTGGCCTTAACCAATTTGATTGCTTCATCAACTGAATAAAGAGCTGTGCTATCTATGTTCGCAGCAGCCTGAACCCATTTTTTTCCACGTTTTGCCATTATTCAGTTACCTCCAAGCCCATAGAACGCGCAGAACCAGCAATAATTTTGGTCGCTTGCTCTAAAGTTGTTGCATTGAGGTCTTTCATTTTGATCTCAGCGATTTCACGGCACTGTTTCATAGTGACTGTGCCAACTTTGTCACGGCCAGGTTTAGTGCCACCTTTTGGAAGGCCAGCAGCCTTCTTAAGATAGTATGAAGCAGGTGAAGTTTTGATTTCAAAAGTGAAACTTTTGTCTTGATAATAAGTGATGATAGTTGGGCAAGGTGTGCCTTTTTCCATCTCTTGAGTTTTTGCATTGAAGCCCTTACAGAACTCCATAATGTTCAAACCACGTTGACCTAATGCTGGGCCAATCGGTGGCGCTGGTTTTGCATCGCCAGCAGGAACTTCGAGCTTGATAAGCCCGAGTATTTTCTTTGCCATTTTATCACTCCAATATGCCGATTAGGGCATCGAGTTTAGTGGTGCGAAGGCAATTGGTCTTCATTCCTTCTACCACGGGTAACAGACACAATTATTTAAAATGTGCCAACGAAAGCGTGCGCTCTAAGGCATACGCTCATTTAAATCAAGAGGTTTTCACAACTTGATTATATTCCAATTCAACCGGAGTTGCGCGGCCAAAGATAGAAACCGCAACCTTGATGCGCTCTTTGACTTCGTCAACTTCTTCAATAGCGCCTTCAAATGATTGAAACGGCCCATCAATAACACGCACGTTTTCACCAATTTCAAAGGTGACTTGCGCTTTAGGACGATCAACGCCTTCTTCAACAGCGCCAATAATTAGATCAACTTCTTTTTGTGAAACCGGAACAGGGCGTTTGCCATGA
>CAYTWK010000135.1:0-5872 GCA_964442095.1 uncultured Caulobacteraceae bacterium
CCGACACTTGCCCCAATTTCTTGGCGAAGTGAAAAGTTCATAATCATCGGCATTGCCACAAAATATGCCATTGCCGCGCCCAAAACAAACAGGACCGGTGCCATCAAAAGGAATGGTAAAAAGGCATTTTTTTCGTGGCTATAAAGCCCCGGCGCAATAAACCTATAGAGTTGCCATGCAATAACTGGAAAACTTAGGCAGATGCCGCCAAAAAGCGCCACATCAAGCTGCGCAAAGACGGTTTCCATTGGTGCAGTATAAATTAGACCAAGCCCCTCTTTGAGGGCATTCGGACCCTTTATGGCGATGGCGGCCTCTTTATAAGGAAGTAAAAGCACCTCTAAGATTGGACGCCAAATGACAAAGCAAAGCACAAAGCCAATTGCAACCGCCCCAACGCACCAAAAAAGCCGCGTCCGAAGCTCGGTTAGATGGTCCATCAAAGGCGCTTTGGTGGCTTCGATGGCCTCTTCGTCGGGCGAAAGTTTCGGCTCGTCTTCGACAATAGCAGGGAGATCTATTTGCTTTTTGCTCATGGCCTATGCTGTCTCTGTGGTCTTTTTGGGCGCGGTGGGTTTAGTTTTTGGCGCAGTTTTGATTGCGGCTTTTATCGCAGCTTTGGGCTTTTGATTGGCCTTTGCAGGCGTCTTATTGGCCGCTTTTATAGACGGTTTGCGTTTCGCTTTTGCGATTTGCTCTTTGGCCTTTGCGGCGGCAAAATCCTCTTGTTGCCTGATAGCATCGGGGTTGTTTACATCGTCAAAAGTAAGTGGTTCGTCTCTAAAAGGCGCGCCATTTTCATTAAAGTCGAGAGCATTATTTATTTCGTTTTGGACTTTATTGATGGGGTTTAGTTCGCGAAGCTCATCTAGTTCCTTTCGAAGCTCGTCCAATTCGCTTTGTCGCGCCAATTCGTCAAAAGAGTTTTGAAAATCGCTCGCCATGGCGCGCATTTTTCGTATCCAGCCGCCAACTTTGCGCATCATTAAAGGTAGGTCTTTTGGCCCAACCACCAATAAAGCGACCACGCCAATAATAACCATTTCGGACAGGCCGATACCGGCGTCAAAACCCATTTTCTATCTCAAGTAAGACTAGGTCTTGGTCTTGCCTCTGGTTCTTGTGGTTTTTGGTTTCACTTCGGCGTCAATAGTGCGGTTGTCATTAACCTGAACGGCATCGCTTGGTTTCGGTTCTTCTTCAGAAAGGCCTTTTTTGAAGCCTTTAATGCCTTGTGCAAGGTCGGTCATCATGCCCGATAATTTTCCCTTGCCGCCAAAAAATATGATTACAACCAAGAGTATAAGTAATATCGCGGGTAAGCTCGGGGCGTGCATTATTTTCTCCTATGGTGGCGGTTTGCGCCGTCAATCAATGGCATAGTCTATAGCAAACCAAAGCCCACGAAAAGTAGTTTTGTTAGTATGTCTGATTAAAGATTGGAAGGATATCGATAAAAAGACCTATTCGAAAAAATTATCGCCGAAACTTGCTTGATTTTCATCAATCGGCATGCCTTCAAAATCATCATCTGTTTCCATGCCCGCGCTTGGTTTAGGCACTTCGAAGTCCTTCGGTAAATTATTGCTCAAAAGGCCTTGGGCTTGAAGGTCGGCTTTGCCTGGCAAATCATCAAGACTTGCGAGGTTAAAATGTGCCAAGAACCCGTCCGTGGTGCGATATGTCAATGGTTTCCCAGGGGATCTACGCCGCGCGCCGGGGCGTATCCATTTTAGTTCTATCAAAAGGTCCAAAGTACCGCGGCCTACACTTACGCCGCGAATTTCCTCGATTTCGGCGCGGGTGCAAGGTTGATGATAGGCGATAATCGCGAGCGTCTCGAGGCCAGCACGAGAGAGGCGTTTTGGCTCCTCGCGCCGCTCATCTAGGATATGGGCCAAGTCCGGTGCGGTCTGAAAGCGCCAGCCGCCCGCGATTTCAACCAAAGTCACGCCGCGCCCAATATAGCGGCGTTTTAGCTTCGCTAGTGCCGAACCAACATCGGCCCCTTCGGGAAGTCTCGCGGCAAGGCTTTGCGCCTTAAGCGGCTCGGTGCTAGCGAATAAAAGTGCTTCGACCATGCGTTCGGTATCATCATAGTCCACGCCCGCGTCCGCCATATCCGCCAAATCTAATTGCGGCTTTTGGCGCGCTAGAGTTCGCACCGCTTTTAAGATAGCGGCCTCGGATAAATCGTCTTGGGTTTCATTGCTCATGGTATGGTTTTAAACTTTAACACTTGATTGGGCAATATCATTGGCATTCGCGCGATTATTTGAACGCAAAAAGACATTATCGTAAAATTGCAATTGCTTTATGTCCAAATTACCTTGTTTAACCATTTCAAGGCCCGCTGACAAAAGACTAGCATAGCATGAGGCTTTAGTTGGTGGCTTTTGGTCAAATTTATCCTTCGGCGGCGCGAAAATCGCGAGATCATGCCAATTGGTATCTTTTGGCATTTTTTCGCGCAAAGTCTTGCGCGCTTCCTCTAAAGAGAAAACAGGCCAAGCTTCGACTTTATGGACTTTCGCCTTTACCTTGTTCCTTTGGCGACCATAAGCGCGTAATAAATCGATTAAATCGGCCTCATAAATCGGGAGACTTTCAACAACTGGCTCGTCAATGCCGCCATAGGTGAAGACATCAAGACCGGTTTGCGGCAGGTGAAAAATCTCTTCTGCTTTAGTGCGCATGGCCTCAAGCCGCTTTAATCGCCAAGCAAGATGGCTTGAAAGGACTTCGGGCGAAGTCTCCTGCGGCTCCGCTTTTTTAGGAAGCAAAAGGCGTGATTTGAGATAAGCAAGCCACGCCGCCATTACCAAATAATCTGCCGCCAGCTCTATATGTTCGCGCTTGGATTTACTAATAAATTCAAGATATTGATCAGCTAATTTAAGGATAGAAATTCGCGTTAAATCCACTTTTTGATCTTTTGCAAGCGCCAATAGCAAATGCAATGGGCCGCCAAAGCCATCTATATCTAAAATAAAGCTATTGGCATCATATTCATGATTTTCAAGCAAGATGGTCTCGTTTAAATCTGCTTGACTTGCCATTTAAACGCGCTCGGTTGGGTCAGGGTTTGGCGTAAGTTCAGCGGTATTAAGACGCGTTATTTGCGCGAACCTCGCCCAATGCCATGCGGCATCAAACTCCGCAATAGGTGCATGGGCAATATTTTCAGCAGCTTCGGCACGTGCAAGGCTTTTACCATTAAGGGTTGGGCAAGCGGCCACAAATTCCATGCGCTCTTCAAGACTTGCATTACAAAGCATGGGAATATCACAGCCTGCAGCAATACTTTTTTGCGCCTTTTCTTTAATACTGCCCGAAAGCGCTTTCATCGAGATATCATCGGTCAGTAATAGGCCATCAAACCCAATTTGACCGCGAATAATCTCACTAATCACTTTCTTGGAAAGAGTAGCAGGCTCGGTTTTATCAATAGAGCTATATTTGACATGGGCAGTCATAGCAATTGGGGCATCATTTAGCGCGGTAAAAGGCGCGAAATCTTGCGCCAATTGATTGCCGCCCTCATCCACTATTGGCAATTCATGATGACTATCAGCCTTTGCGCGACCATGCCCCGGCACATGCTTTATACAACTAACAACGCCGCCACTATGAAGTCCATTTATAGCTTCGCGGCCTAATTCCGCGATTATATCTGGGTTAGCAGAAAACGCTCTATCGCCAATAACAGAGTGGGCACCCTCGATTACTAAATCAACACATGGTGCACAATCAGCATCAATCCCGACATCGCGCATTGTGTGCGCTATCAAGCGGTGGTGCAAATATGCCGCCTCCAGCGCCGCTTTTGGATCGTGCTCATAGATTTTGCCATAAAGATTATAGGTTGGCCATTGCGGCCAAATTGGCGGCTTTAGCCTTTGAACACGCCCCCCTTCTTGGTCAAGAAAAATCAAGCAATTGCGCCCAACGCTTTGCCTAATTTCATCAGTCAGAGCGCGTAATTGCTCTTGGCTCTCGCAGGAGCGACCAAAAAGAATAAAGGCCCAAGGATCTGCGTCTTTGAAAAAAGCCATTTCGTCTTTGCTAAGACGCGTTCCTTGAACGTCAATTACGCAGGCAATACTCATTTATGCACTCCAAACTGGCGGAACCAGCAATTATACCTTCACATTATCTAGAAGGAATACAATTACCACCGCCCGCTTTAACTTTTGCACAAAATGCAACAGCCGCTTCGCGAGAATCAAGACCGGTAACTCTGACGCGATACCAAGTTCCCTTGGCGCCCAAATCAGCAGCCGAAATCGCAACATTACCAGAAGTTTGTTGCCTAAATTGGGCGGCCGCAGTGTCCGCCGCAGCGCGCGTAGCATATGATCCAAGTTGCGCCGAATACGAGCCAGACGTTGAACTTGGGTTATCTTTTGGCGTAGCACTCGCGCTAACAGGTGCAGGCTCCGATTTAGTCTCAGGCTTTGGCGCAGCTTTTGTAGGTGTGGGTGCCTGAGCCTTCACAACAGGCTTTGGCTTTGGCGCAGTTGTTGCAGTTGTCGTAGCAGGCTTTGGCTTGGGTGTCGCTGTAGTTGTCGCTGGGCGCGGCGGCGGCGCAGTTTTAACAATTGGGGCAGGCTGAACCGGCGGCGGAGCAACAACATTGGCTGCAACCAATGGATCTTCTGCGCCAGTGCTAGCGCCAGCAGCCTCGACCTCAAGTGGAGGAGGCGCTGCACCTGACGCGCTATCATAAACGCCTTTATCTAAATCTTCAGTTCCAAGTCCGCCTGGTTCCATAGGTGCTTCTTTGAAAGTATCGGTTTGCGCGGCAATTTGCGGTGTCTCATCGGAGCCCTTATTGCCAACAAAATATGCCCAAGCAATGGCACCAAAAACAACTAGCAAAAGAACGATCGCGCCAAGAATAATCGGTCCGCGGCTTGCGCTTTCTTCTTCGCGGGCATCAAATGTCAAAAAGCCATCATCTTCGTCTTCGTCATAATTATCAAATGGGTCGTCATTACGAGGCATTAAACATCTCCAAAACTGATTCTTTTTTGTAACTATATTCTCTAGCGCCTTTTGGGCAATTCGTCATCTATTTGTCGCAAATGAATTCAAACCGCCAATGCTTTATTTATTCTTAATTATAAAGCCCTATCAAGATTAAATAGTCGGCGATGCTCATCGATGGCAAAATCATCTGTCATACCGGCTATATAATCGCAAACATGGCGCGCTAGTTTCGCTTCGTTTTCGATATCAATTTGTTGCCACAATGGGGGCAAAGTATCGGGTTCATTTATAAAAACATCGAACAATTCTTTTATGATGCGTTTGGCTTGGGAGCGCGCGCGATTCACTTTCCAATGTCGATACATACGCGCAAATAGAAACTTACGAAGCACAGCGGCCTTTTGTAACATCACGTCCGAAAAGCCGACCAATGGCACACCGCAATTTCGAACATCGTCGGCGGTTTCGGGTCTATATTGCGCAATTCGGCGGCTAGTTTCGGTTACTAAATCACTTATCCATGAGCCAATTAATCGGCGGATAACTTCGCCGCGCACTCTGTGATTATCAATCGTGGGATAATCCGTATAAACGCTTTCGAAAACATCACCTATCCAGCGCACTTCAGTGCAAATATCGTCTATACTAAAAAGGCCGGCGTGAAGGCCATCATCAAGGTCATGATTATTATAAGCAATATCATCGGCCATACCCGCAACTTGGGCCTCCAAAGATGCAAAGGTAGTGTATTTTAGGTCCATTTCTTCATTGAAACTTTGCCAAACCGGCGCAAGCTTTGGGAAATCATCCATAGTTTTCAAGAGTGGGCCATTATGTTTCACGGTCCCCTCAATAACTTCCCAAGAAAGATTGAGGCCGT
>CAYTWK010000136.1:0-5849 GCA_964442095.1 uncultured Caulobacteraceae bacterium
CGGGACGAAGTGCACCAGTTGCGAGATTTTGCGCTGTTCCATTGCCATATTGACGCTCAGAGTTAAACGAAGCGCCAACTGAATAACGCGCAAAAACCGCAAGTTCAGGTGATAGTTTATAATTCGCACCAAAAGAATATGCGGTGTGATCTACCGTGAAATTCACATGGCTGCTTGATGGGCCAATTCCACTATTTACGGAAATTCCGGTTTCAGCAGGTGAAATAATTCCGTCTCTATTCACGTCAATATTTTGTGTGCCGGCTTCGGTTTGGACACCTTGTTGGCGGATTTTGTCTTGGCGCAAAGAACCGTCAAGAGTAAGTTTGCCAGTCTTTAAAGTTGCCGCTACATATGGCGCATCAGCAGTATGTTTAATGTCAAAATTGCGCGCATTGCCGCCCCAATTGAAGCCTTTATTATAACCTAATTGGCCACCTTGGGTGGATCCATTTGAAAGACTAATAAGAGCCGCATCTTTGCCAACATCGGCAATAGCTTGTTGCCAATGCCAATGTTGTTCGAAATTTTGCGTCATATAGAAATAGCCAGCTGTTAGGTCTAAACTATAACCCGCGCCCTCAAAGCTGCGTGATACTTTTAGATCGTTTACAAAATTGCCAACGTCTTTCATTTCAGTGTCAAAAATTGCAAATTCTTGTAGAAGATTATTGCCATTTTTTGCGGTTAGATTTGCGCTATTTACTGCTTGGCCAGCATTTGGTCCATTAAAGAAGCTAGCAGTCACGCCAGCGCCATAACGTGCAGCAATTTGATTTGCGTCAAAAACAACATCAGTGAAAGGCGCAATAAAATCACCCGAGATTTTGGCAAGCTTGAATTTATTATTCACAACCCAGCCATTGTCCGCTTCGAGATTAAACTCACCGCCAAATGATAATGACTTAACATGAAGTCCATCTGCGCCATTACGTTGGGTTGGCACGCCATTGATGACGGTGATGAAATTATTCAAATATGGGCTTTGGTTTGCACTATTGGCAACTGGTTTGCCAACTTTACCGCACGCACCAACTGGCGTTGCTCCAGTTAGGGCAGTAACAGTACAACCATCAAGCCAAGCTGCTTGCGGCATAAAAGTCGCCTCGCGCTTGTCAATTGCTTTAACCCAAAGACGCGCGAAATTATTTTCGCCAAATTCTTTGGTTATTGAAGCGCGAATTTGACCGCCCTCAACGCCATTGAATCCTAAATCACGAGTATCGCCGCCAGATTCATAATGACCTCCGATATAATAGTATAAATCGTCGGCCAAACGACCCCCAAAACCGCCATCAATTTTAGTATTTCTATAATCAACACCTTTTTCGATGGAGAACGAGCCACCATCTTTTTGGCCATTATTAGAAATGAAATTGATAATCGCGCCTGGGCCATTTGTTGTCAAAGTTGATGCCGAGCCACCACGAACAGTCTCAACTCTTTGTAGGTTATTATCAACTTTGTAATAGGCATCAGGTGCATTGAAATTGCTATCGCCGAAAAGCTGGATTGGTAAACCATCTTCTTGGAGTTGGACAAATTTTTGGCCGCCAGTTGAAACTGGAATACCGCGAACCCCAATATTTGAGTTACCGCCACCAGCTGACGCCTCGGCACGAATACCAGGCAAAGTGCGAAGTGCCTCTGCACTACCACGCGGCACGGTGTTCAATAGCGACTTATTGTCGATGACACTTACTGAAATCGATGTATCAAGCTTATTGGCGGCTTTAATAACACCGGTTACGATTACTGTTTCAGGCTCTGGATCCGAGCCTGGTGCAGATTGCGCAATCGAATTTGATGGCAAAACCGCAGCAAAGCTCAATACAGCCATAGAAGCGCCAAAGCGCAGAATTTCTTTTTTCAAGTTTTCCTCCCAATTATTCTGGATCTTTTAAAATCCTTGTCTAATAATACACATCATGCAATCGATTGCAATATTGCTTATTGATTTAGTTAACGCTCGAAATTTGTTATTAAATCCTTGCTTTTATTATGATTTTTATTAAAACCTGTAGCGCATACTGTTTGCAATTCTTGCAATGGCTTGCAATTTCTTGCAATGCACGCATGTTACATATGCCCAATTCCGCCAATCAAATCCTTGATTCTTCTATCGGGTTTTTGGCCCCGTCAGATTTGACCAAAGATACCGAAATCGCGGCCAAAATCATAAATACACCCGAAAGAAGCAAGACATTGCGAGCATCACCGCCCAATAGTGGCTGATACATAAACTTCATTGTCGCGGCGAACAAAAGCATTGGCGCACATATGAGCATGTTAAAAATACCCATATAAACGCCAGTTCTTTCGGGCGGAATTGAATTTGCCAATATGATATAGGGATTACCCATAATAGACCCCCAACCAATTCCCATCAAAATCGCTGGAAAATAGATCATTGATTTGTCGGTAATATTTGGCAAAATGAATAAGCCAATGGCAAACAAAACCAAACAAGCCGCATGAAGCCTTTGGGCGCCATATTTGCGCGCTATTGGTGCCATTATTATTGCAGCTAAAAAGGCAGTAAAATTATATGAAGCGCCTAAATGTCCATTAGTAAGAACCGCCTCCCTATAACCTTGTGAAGCCGCATCCGCAGTTCCATAGATTGAGCGACTAAGTGAGTTCACGGCATAGGCCCAATATCCACACATTGCATACCATTGAAAAAGGCTCATGACGGCCATAGTGCGCATTGGCTTTGGCATTTCCTTAATTGCTTCCCAAATTTCTTTGAAATAGGCTTTTGTATTTCGCGGTAGTTTTTCAATCCGCTCGCGCTCAGCCTTTTGAAGAGGCAATTCAGGGACGCGGTAAATTGACCATAATATTGTGGCCATCGAAAGAAATGCACCAATAAGGAACGATATTCTTGTAAACTCAGGAATATTGCTGGCGCTAGTTTCGGTTCGACTGACGCCAAAATAAATTAGAATTGATGGCATCAAAAACGCCAATGTTTGCGCAAGGCCAGTAAAAGCACTTTGACTTAGAAAACCAAAACCCCTTTGATCACTATCAAGGCGATCATTAACATACGCCCGATATGGCTCCATAGTAACATTATTACCAAGATCCAATAATAGTAATAATGAAAACGCCATTAAAAGGCTCTGACTAAGAGGCATGAAAAACAAGCCAACCGAACACATTATCGCGCCAATTAGAAAAAATGGTGTCCTGCGACCAAAACGCGACAATGTTCTATCACTCATGGCACCAACGATTGGCTGCACTATAAGTCCAGTTAAAGGGCCAGCGATACTAAGCCATGCAAAATTTTCTTCGGGCGCACCGAGATATGCCCAAATCGGCGACATATTTGCCTGCTGCAGGCCAAATGAAAACTGCAAGCCCAAAAAGCCCAGATTCATTTGTAAAATTCTATTTATACTAAGTTTTGGTTTGCCAATGATTTCCATCGCGCCCTCCCTATTTAATATTTTTTCTTTTCACTTAATATAAATCTCAACAAATTGCAAACGATTGCATAAATTCGCAAAGAAGCAGCGGTTTATAAATACCTATTCCAGGCTTGTTGACATGCGAATTGAAAGACTTGGTTGCAGAATAATTGATTGCGTGCTTTCACCATCAATCCGGCGAAACAAGGTCTCCACAAGTTTTTGCGCCGAGAGCTTTAAGTCTTGCCTGACGCTTGTTAAAGTTGGCGTAGTATAAGAGGCTATTTCCAAATCATCATAGCCAACAACTTTGACACGGTTTGGCAATATAAATTCGTGTTCCTTTAGAGCGCGAATAGCGCTCATGGCGATTACATCTGACGCTGCGAATATTCCGTCCGGCGGATCGCTTTCATCGAGGAATTTTGAAATAGCAGAATATGACGCATCAGCAGTCAAATGAGTTTGCAAAATTTTCACCTCGGTTGTGAGACCGCCCGCTTTGGCGCCAACGATACAGCCTTCCATCCTTTGCGATATTTCCGGTAGGTTTGGATCCCCAAAAAATGCAATAGATTTACACCCGCGCTCGATTAGATGTATCGCCGCTATCATTCCGCCAAAGCGATTGTCAGAACCAATTGTGCAGGAAATTTGATCGTTTTCATTGGCACCCCAAACCACCATGGGTCTATATTTTTTAGCAGTTTCATTTATTGCTTTTGATTGGTTTGATTGACCGATTACAATTATTCCATCTGATCTTCCTGATGCAATAAAATCATCGAGCCAAGAATCATTTTTTGGAATAATACGCGAAAGCAATAAATCATAACCCCGCAGGCTTAGCTCATCCGCAAGGTGACCGAGCATAACTGTAAAGAAGGGGTCCGAAAGATGTTGATCGCGTTCATGGCCCAAAGGAATAACCACCGCGATTGCACCAGCCTTTTGTGTGCGTAGGTTTCGCGCTGCAATATTTGGCTTGTAATTATATTCTTCAACAATAGCTAAAATTTTTGCCCTAGTTTTGCTATTAACGAGATTAGTATTGCTTAGGGCGCGCGAAACTGTGCCGGCAGAGACGCCAGCAATCCTAGCAATATCTTCTAATGTTTTTGGGCGTCCCTTTGTCAATTTATATTTTCTTTTATTTGTCGATATGAATCTACGACCTAAAAATGCCCAAAAACCTGCCCGTGTCAATCAATTTATTAAATCGATTGCAAAATTGGGTAAATCGAACAAAGTTTTTAAATACTAAATCTCACAATTCGCGAAAACTATTCAGATTTATACCTAATTTGGAAACCTTATCGTAAAAAGTCTTTCTAGGTAAATCTAGCATTTGAATCGAATTCTTTACTGAGCCATTATTTAACCTAAGAGTTTCTTCTATAAGATGCCGTTCAAATTCAGCCACTTGCTCATAAAAGCCGACTTTATTTAGGGCCTCAATATCTGATTTATCAATATTAGAAAAACCAAGGGCGTAAAGCTCGGCAAATTGATTTAGCTCAAATGTATTCCCTGGCCATTCTCTAATTTGCAATTGTGCAATAATATTTGGGTCATAGGCAGGAATTGGTCGGTTATGCCGCGCACATGCCATACTAACAGCTCTTTGAAACAAGATTGGGATATCACTTATTCTTTCGCGAAGGCTCGGCACACTAATGGACAGGCCGCCCAATTGGTAGAAAAGCCGACTTATCAAACGACCCTGATTGTGCAATTGGCCAATATCAATATCGGAAGTGGTCAATAGCCGAAATTCAATTTTTCTTGGTTCAAAAGCGCCAACCGGTGAAAATTCGGACCTTTCCAATATTTGGGCAAATTTCTCTTGTGAAAGATGACTTAGCTTTTCTATACCTTCGACCAATAGCACGCCTTTGCCAGCTTTTTCGAGAAGACCGAGCGTGCGCCTATTAACACTAGGGATGTTATTATATTTTGCCCCCGCTTCTATTCCGAAAAATTCTGGCACGAAATTATTGTCATCAAAACTATTTCCATTGATTTTGATAAAAGGCTTGTTCTTTCTATCACTTTGATAATGGATGGCATGCGCAACAAGGTCTTTTTCAGTTCCGATTTCACCCCAAATATGCAAATTTATGTCGATTTCAGAGACCTTTTGAATAGTATGCCGTAACTTTTCAATGACCGAGGAATTGCCAATTATTTGCGGCGCCTTTGGATCCGAACCAAATTGAGCTTGCCGCAATTGTCGATTTTCAAGAATTAGCCTTCGTGATTTTATCGCCCTTTGAATTGTCAATAATAAAGTCGAGCTTTCAAAAGGTTTTGAAATAAAATCATAGACCCCCTCTTTTATTGCACCGACAGCCATCGCTATGTCGCCGTGCCCTGTCAATAATACGGTTGGAATTTCTTTATCGATTTCGCAAATCCGCTTAAATACCG
>CAYTWK010000137.1:0-5796 GCA_964442095.1 uncultured Caulobacteraceae bacterium
GTCATACTTGCTACTCGCCGTATTTTGATTGAAAATTCTTCCTATTCAAATGGTCGACTGGCAATATGCCCAATATTGCCTTCGCTTGCTTACTGCCACTTGTCGTTTTTGAACGCCTTAAGCTCGGTTTGAAATCTTTTTGCGCTCATTTTTTCAATGCACTTTGGCGCGTGATACTTGCTACTCACTGGATTGCGAATTTAAGCATTCCTAGAATGTAACCACTTGCCCCAATTTGCGTAATCACTTTATAGAAATAGATTAATCGAAAAATGGGTGCAAATTGGAACAATCGGGCAATTTTAATATTTCGCGTCGTGCTATTATGGCTGGCGGCGCAAGCGCATTGGCATTGATTGCAATCGCGCCCAAAACGCGCGCCGATAGCATGGTGAAACCGCGCGAATACACCCTTGAGATAAAGCGTGAATTTGTAAACATCACTGGCCGCCGATTAAGCAAAATCACCGTAAATGGCACAATTCCGGGGCCAGTTTTGCATTTCACAGAGGGCGAAGAGGCAATTATTCACGTTGTCAATAAAATGTCCAAAGATACTTCTGTGCACTGGCATGGCCTTTTATTGCCGGGGCTTATGGACGGCGCACCGGGGTTTAATGGCTTTGAGGGTATAAAGCCAAACCAAAGCTTTACATATCGGTTTAAAATTCGCCAATCAGGAACTTATTGGTATCATGCCCATTCAATGGGCCAAGAGCAAGACGGGCTTTATGGCGCGATGGTGATTTCGCCAAAAGTGACAGATGGTATAAAGGCGGATCGTGATTACCCAATATTACTTTCGGATTTTAGCCCCGAACGCTCCGAAGATATTATGTCGCATTTGAAAATGTCCTCCGAATATTATCAGTATAATCGTCGCACTTTGGGCGATTTTGTGCGTGATGCTCGGCAAAATGGGCTCTCAAAGGCAAGTAAAGACGCGCGCGATTGGGGCAAAATGCGCATGCTGCGGACCGATTTATCCGATGTCACCGGCTATCATTTTTTGTTTAATGGCAAAACCAATCGCGCAAATTGGACTGGGCTTTTTAATTTGGGCGAAAAACTGCGCTTGCGCTTTATAAATGCTGGTGCAATGACCATGTTTGACATCAGGATTCCCGGGCTAAAACTAGTATTGGTTGCCGCAGATGGGCAAATGGTTGAACCGATTGAGATTGATGAATTTCGATTTGGCAATGCCGAAACTTATGATTTCATAGTCGAACCGAGGGAGGCCAAAGCCTATACAATTGTTTGCGAATCTATAGACCGCAATGGTTTTGCGCTTGGCACGCTTGCGCCGCGAGATGGCTTGAAGGGCGAAGCTCCAAAACATCGCCGGCGCGCCGAATTGACCATGACCGATATGAATATGGAAATGATGATGAAGGATGATCCAGATATGGATATGTCCAATATCCCGCCAAGTGGTTGGGCCCAAATGTTTGCCCCCGAAGGCGCAAAAATTCTTTCCTATTCTGATATAATCTCCAAATACCCACAGACCGATACGCGCGAACCAAGCCGCGATATAGAAATACGCCTCGGCGGCAATATGGAGCGTTATATTTGGACTTTGAATGGCAAAAAATTCAATCCACACGATGGCATTGATTGCACCTATAATGAAAGAGTTCGCCTGAATTTTATAAATGAAACCATGATGGCGCATCCGGTGCATTTGCATGGAATGTTTGTCCAATATGACAATGGCCAGCCACCTGAAAAAATGCCAAATAAACATACGTTTATTGTGCCCCCAGGTGCATCGGCAAGTGTCCTTTTGAGCGCAAATGAAATTGGTGATTGGCCACTTCATTGCCATTTATTCTTCCATATGAATTCTGGCATGATGACAACGCTGCGGGTTAAAGCAGCCGACGCAATTAATGCCCCAAACGCTTCGCCAGCAACAAATCCACCAGCGAAAAAAGACGATAGCCATGCGCATCATTAAAGCATTTATTATATTGGCTTTTATTGCGTTGGCGCAGAATGCCAATGCCCAATCGCATGAACATGGCGGCGGAATATTTCATCGTTTTGATTTGGCGGCGGCGGCAAATCAATCCAAAAACGCCAATAATAATTCAATAGATTTAGACGGCTGGATTGGTGGTGATTTCAATAAATTATGGCTAAAGGGCGAGGGTGAATTTGATGGGGAATCGTTTGAACATGGTGAATTAATTGCCCTTTATAGCAAAAACATCGCCACATTTTGGGATTTGCAAATTGGGCTTCGGCATGATTTTGCAACAAAAGCCGAAAAATCCAATAATTATCTTGCTTTAGGATTTAATGGCCTAGCGCCATATTTTTTTGAAACCGAAGCCCATATGTTTTTGGGCGAAAATGGCAATCTTAGTGCGCGGTTTCATCAATCAAATGAATTATTGATTACAAATCGCCTGATTACCGAGCCGAATTTAGAGATTGCCTTTGGTCAAGACCAAAAGAGCTCTTTACAATTAGGCTTGCAAACGCGCTATGAATTTAGCCGCAAATTCGCGCCATTCATCGAGGCTAATTATTTGTTACGCTCTGGCCGAATAGAAAAGAATGAAAAATCAATTGCTTTAGGTGTCCGCTTTTTGTTTTAAGGATTTGATTAAAGTTTGAGTTTGTGGTTTTTGGGTTTCATGAAAATTCAAAAACTTGCCTCCATTCTTCACAAATATCTTGGCCTTATTATTGGTATTCAAATCTTTATTTGGGTTTCAACTGGCCTATTTTTTGCGGTTTTTCCAATTGAAGAAATCCGCTCCGAGCACCGAATTAAAGAAGTGCCGCCAATTCCATATCTGGCACAAGACTATGCGGGACTGAATGCGGTATTGACGCAAAATCCAAAAATTCAAAAATTGCGCCTAGAAACTACTCCAATCGGGCCATTGATAATTGGCGAAATTGAAAAGGCGAAAATTAGTTTTGATGGCAAAACCGGCACGCGGATTTCACCATTAAACCAAGGTCAGGCCGAAAAAATCGCGTCTGATTATGTTGCAAATCCTACAAAAATTAAAATGGCGAGCCTAGTCAAAGAAGAAAGCACGGAATATCGTTCGGATTTGCCGGCTTGGAAAATTGATTTTGAAGACGGACTTAGTGTTTATGTCGGGCAAAATACTGGATTGGTCGCGGCGCGGCGATCAAATCTTTGGCGCACCTATGATTTTTTATGGTCGCTTCATATTATGGATTATAAAAACCACGAGGATTTCAATCATCCATTATTAATAATGGCGGGCCTATTAGCGGTTTTAACCGCTATCGGCGGCCTTGTCCTTTTGCCATTTCGCGTAAAATTTCGCCGCAGAAAATCAACATAGACAAAGAGATCCAAAGCTTTCCTCTAGGCGTAACATAAGCATAAAGGAGAGCTTGGAATGGCCAAATTTTTAATCATCGCGGCAAGTTCGACAATCGGGCAGGCATGCAATAAGCTGCTAAAAGCCGAAGGCCACGAAGTTTTCACTACAGCGCGCGACAATTCAAAAATCACGCCTGATGCAATCCTTGATGCCACTGATTTTGATGCGGTTGATGCTCTTTTTAAACAAATAGGCGATATAGACGGCGTTGTTAATTGTTCTGGGTCTTTATTGTTAAAGCCCGCGCACCTAACAAACAAAATACAATACCAAGAAGTCATTGATGCCTCTCTAACGAGCGCATTTGCAACTGTTCGTGCGGCGGGAAAGAATATGCAAAATGGTGGTTCGGTTGTGCTGATATCATCTGCGGCGGCCTCTGAAGGGCTCGCAAATCATGATGCAATCGCCGCGGCCAAGGCTGGAATTAATGGCTTGGTGCTATCAGCTGCAGCAACATATGCCGGTGCAAATTTGCGCATAAATGCTGTCGCGCCTGGGCTAGTCGAAACCAATTTAACTTCGGCTTTAACGGCAAATGAAACTTCGCGAAAATTCTCACAAAATATGCATGCTTTGGGTCGTCTAGGGCGGCCCGAAGATATTGCGCGCGCAATTTGCTTTTTGCTTGATGTAGAAAACGATTGGATTACAGGACAAATATTGGGTGTCGATGGTGGGCTATCACGAGTTCGCCCAAAAATGCGGGCCTAAATGGCTGGTAAAATGGTCAAAAAAGGTGATTTACCGACCAAAATCTGCATTATCTGTAATAGACCATTTGCATATCGTAAAAAATGGGCGCTGGTTTGGGAAGGCGTGAAGTATTGCTCGAAAAGGTGCGCAGGTGGCAAATAGAAAATCGATAGCGATAATCGGCGCCGGAATTTCGGGCCTGACGCTTGCCCAAGAGCTCTCTTCGAATTTTGATGTTTGCGTATTTGAAAAGTCGCGCGGTGTTGGCGGCCGAATGGCGACACGCTATGCCGGCGAATATTTCTTTGATCACGGAGCGCCATTTTTTACCGCTCGCGGCAAGAGATTTCAAAAATTTGTCCATGAAAAAGTCGCTTCCGGTGCAGTTTCTGTATGGGAAGGTAAAGTAATCACTCTTGAGAAGGATAAAAAGACCACGGATAGAATTTGGTTCGAGCCACATTTTACTGGCAACCCAAAAATGAATAGTCTTTGTGCGGAATTGGCCGATGGGATTGCAATAAAAACCAATATTCAAATTGCGAAAATACTCCCGCTATCCATGCATGGATATCGCCTTTTTGACACAAATGAGGAAGTTATAGGCGAATTTGATATTGTGGTTTCCACAGCGCCACCTTTGCAGACACATCAATTGTTTGAAAATTTGGCGGATGATATTGGCTTCCTAAGTGATATTGAAATGCTACCGCAGTTTTCATTAATGATCGGAATACCAAGAAAGTGGGAAAAATCATGGATTGCGGCAAAAGTGAATAATAGCCCAATAGGCTGGATTTATTCTAACTCAACTAAATCTGCACGCGATAAAAATTTAACAACACTCGTGGTCGGTTCAGCTTTAGAATTTTCGCTTGCAAATATAGAGTGCGAAGCAAAGCAAATTGGTGAAATCCTTCTTGAAGAAGCGAGGCAATTGCTACAATTAGAAACTGAGATCGCGTTTCAATCTTGTCATAAATGGCGATATGCTTTGCCGCCCTCAAAAGACGAAATGCAAATTTTTTGGCGCCCTGAAATAGGAATTGGCGCAATCGGGGATTGGTGCGGCGGTGAATATTCGCCGGTTGAAAACGCATGGAATTCCGCCAAATCATTGGCAGCAAAAATAGTAAAATTGATATAGATTGAATCTAATCCCTAATACTGCGAATTTCATGCTTTGATTTGCGCCCACTAACGCGCTTTCGCCAAACTTTGAAACTTTTTGGCTTTAAATTACCGCGCATGATTTTAATAAGATCTTTCTCACAGACCCCCGTTTCACGTTCAATTGCATCGAATGAAACTTCGTCTGCCCAAGCAAGGCCAATAAGTTCGTGTATATTTGGGTTTTTCTGAATTAGTAATATCATGGGTTCGAACACAATTATTTCTCTTGTTTTGATACGATTAGAATGCGCATCTGGACCATACTTTCACAGCTTCATTTAACTTAAGCTTTGGCGGTTCGCACCAGCACACGCAAGCCATAA
The DNA here is from genome assembly GCA_964442095.1 of uncultured Caulobacteraceae bacterium. Taxonomy (GTDB): domain Bacteria; phylum Pseudomonadota; class Alphaproteobacteria; order Caulobacterales; family Aquidulcibacteraceae; genus Pseudaquidulcibacter. The sequence goes on from CAYTWK010000137.1 coordinate 5,573, forward strand.
AAAAACCGCCCTTTGGGGCGGCTTTTTTATGGCTTCGCGCGGAGGATTGTCTCGCTATGCTCGACTGTCTCTCTCGGCTTTGCCTCGTTCGGCTCGAACCACATTTTTGATTATGCGGAGGTTCGAATTCACGCATTCAAAACAAAAAAGCCCCAAATGGGGCTTTTATGCTTTGGCTGGGGTGGGAGGATTCGAACCTCCGCATGCCGGTACCAAAACCAGTG
>CAYTWK010000138.1:0-5774 GCA_964442095.1 uncultured Caulobacteraceae bacterium
CTTATGCTACCATCTCTAAGGCGGTTTAATATGTTGAGAAAATGTTCTTCGGTTTGTCTAAAAGAATGGCAAAGTTCAATAATTGTCCAATTAAGATTGGCGGCAGAAGGGGCATCAAAAAAATAAAAGCCACCAAACCAACGCTCAAGGATTGGTGCGTCATCGCGGTTAACTATGGGCGGTAATTGTGCACTATCGCCAACGCATAAAAGCCGAACCCCTCCAAATGGCGCGGGGGTTCCTCTATGTAATCTTAGGCTTCTATCGATAGCGTCCATTAAATCGGCGCGCACCATTGAAATCTCGTCAATGACCAATAATTCAATGGCTTTTAGCAATTTTGTATCGCGCGTGCGTCTTACGTCCTGCGGGCTAATGAGGCTGGGCGGTAGTTTAAACAATGAATGGGCGGTTTGGCCGCCAGCATTTAGGGCGGCAACACCAGTTGGTGCAATTATAACCGCCTTTAATTCAGTTGCCTCTAAAAAGCCTTTAAGGAAAGTCGTTTTTCCGGTGCCAGCTCTTCCAGTTAAGAGAATTGGCCCTTTTGAATTTTCGACTATTTTTGCGATTTCGCTATATTTATTATTATCTATAATATCGGCGTGTCGCGGCTTTAGTGTTTCCAATTCATTATTGCCGCGTAATAGCGCGGCCCAAGCTTTCTCGCCATCTTCGGCGCTTGTTTTTTGGATAATACTTCCGTCATGAATAAGTATGGCGCTAAAACCATTTCCGGTATCAATAAGTCGGGCAATCCCGCCGTTTATATTTGCTTGGCGAATGGTTTTCATGATTTGCTTTTTTAATGTGTTGCTACAATAGTCAATTGCGAAAACCGACTTTTAGATATTGTCAAAAGAAATATTAGAAAAACTTATGCCAATATAGTATATAGAAAGACCAATCCGACCAATTGCGAAAGAAATAAAATGACCAATGAGACTAGCTCACAAACTCGCGCCCATGGCAAAATCTATGACAATATAACGCAAACAATTGGCGCAACGCCTTTGGTTCGCCTCTCTGGGATTACAGCTAAATATGGCGTTAAGGCTAATATTTTAGCTAAATTAGAATTCTTTAATCCAATTGCTTCTGTCAAAGATAGAATTGGCGTTGCCATGATAGAGGAATTAGAGGCAAAGGGGCTTATAAATAAAGACACTATTCTCGTTGAGCCGACATCGGGCAATACAGGAATTGCTTTAGCATTTGTAGCTGCGCAGCGCGGTTATCATTTAAAGCTTGTAATGCCTGAGACTATGTCCATTGAGCGCCGCAAAATGCTGGCATTTCTAGGTGCAGAATTGATTCTTACCCCGGGGCCAGAAGGCATGAAAGGCGCGATTGCCCGCGCTGATAAAATAGTAGCTGAGACGCCAAATGCAATTATACCGGGGCAGTTTGTAAATCCTGCAAACCCCGCGATTCACCGCAAAACTACTGCTGAAGAAATTTGGCAAGATACAGATGGTGCATTGGCTGCTTTTGTCGCCGGCGTCGGAACTGGCGGCACAATCACGGGCGTGTCGCAAGTTTTAAAGCCGCGATTGCCAGATCTTAAAATTGTTGCCGTGGAGCCATCGGCTTCGCCGGTTCTTTCAGGCGGTGCCCCAGGACCGCACAAAATTCAGGGTATTGGCGCGGGATTTGTGCCTGAAATTCTAGCCACGGAACTAATCGATGAAATTATTGGCATTGACAATGATACTGCATTTGCAACATCGCGCGAACTTGCTGCTTTGGATGGAATTCCTGGCGGTATTTCCTCGGGCGCAAACCTAGCAGCGGCACTAAAAATTGGCGCGCGGCCTGAATTCGCGGGCAAAAATATAGTTGTGATAATTCCAAGTTTTGCCGAGCGTTATTTAACAACTGCACTATTCGAAGGCATCGGCGAATAATTATTCTGCAATTTTTGGATAATCCATCGCGACATTGCATCTTTCATATTCATGACCAAATTCATCCATAATGGTTTGGCTATGAACCCATCCTAATTTTTCATAAAGGTGTATTGCGGCCTTTTGCTTAGCATTGGTTAGCAAAAATAGCCGCTCTATGCCCATTTGCTTAGCTTTTGCGATTGTGGCCAATAGCAAGGCTTCACCAATCTTTAGCCCGCGCAAGTCGCGGCGCACACCCATCTTTGTTAGCTCAAAGGCGGAGCCGCAATTCATTAAAGCGCAGGTGCCCACTATTCCATGGGTGTCGTGCCTTGCGAACAAAATTGCCCCGCCGCTATCGATAATATTCTTTTTGGGATTGGACAAAACCTCCTCATCGATTGGCTCTAAGATGAAATTTTCATTTATCCACGCCGCATTTATGTCGTAAAAATCTTTGGCTAATTCGTCGGAAAATTCGACAATTTCAATTTCGGCACTATCTGCATTTGATTGGTTCATAAACCGCTCCTCAAAACTCTTTTGGTTTAATGCTTGCTCAATTTTTTCAATATTTGCGAGAAAATCTGGCGCGATTGAACTGCAAATCTTTTCAACTGTATTTGCGCACCGCTCCCACATTTTTTCTTTTAATTCGCCGACTATTACTCTGCCGCTTTCACTAAGGCGCACAAGTTTTTGCCTGTGGTCGGTTTTCGAGTTAATGTGTTCGATTAGACCGAGCCTACGTAGAATATTAAGGTTGCGCGTTACCGCGGGCTGGCTAAGTCCTAATTCACTTGCCAGATCGCTAATTGCAATCGGCGCCGAATTTTCAAGAGCCGCCAGTAAAACTGTCTGGCTGGGATATAAATTGTCAAATCCCAGACAATGCGTAATTTTGGTTGCGTCGGTCAGGAATCTATCAGACAAGCGCTTTAGGCGACTGCCGAGGAATAAATATCCATTTTTACTAATTACGTCCATTTACAAGCCCTTCAATTTTACATAACGCGTTATGTATTATTGTCAAGGACAAAAATCAATGTATTTTTCGCGCGCAAATCCTTGTGAAACGCGTTAATAAAGCCAAATGAAAAAAGCCAATATTGAACGTCATGCGCGCCATATTATGCTAAAGGAAATTGGCGGTCCGGGCCAAACACGAATTGCGAATTCGACAGTGGCAATTATTGGCTTAGGCGGACTTGGCGCGCCATGCGCCCTTTATTTGGCGGCGGCCGGCATTGGCAGATTAATCCTAATTGATGATGACAAGATAGAGATTTCCAATTTACAAAGACAGATTATATACCAAAGCAAAGATATAGGCATCAAAAAGACCGAGGCCGCGAGAAATGCGCTCTTATCTCTTGATAGCGATATCGAAATTAGCAGCCATGATTGTCGCATTGGGCCCGAAAACGCAAAATCTATATTGCGAGATGCCGATATAATAATCGATGGATCAGATAATTTTGAAACCAGATTTCTGGTAAATGAAGCCGCATATTCGCTGAATAAGGTTTTGGTTTTTGGCGCTTTGGGCCGCTTTGATGGCCAAGTTGGCGCATTTGATTTCCGCACGCAAAATGCCAAAGCTAACGGGCCATGTTACCAATGCTTTGTGCCAAGCATGCCGCCTAATGCCGAAACTTGCGCGCAAATGGGCGTTGTCGGTGCGCTATGTGGAATAATAGGCTCGATTATGGCACTAGAGGTCATAAAGATAATAACCGAGGCGGGAAATTCGCTTTTAGGGCGAATTATGATATATGAGGGCCTAAGTGCAAAATCGCGCACCATAAGGCTTAATAAAGATGAAAATTGCCAAATCTGTTCTAAAGCTAATATTTAGTTTATCTTTGTTTGGCGCAATATTTTTATGTGTGCCAGCAAATGCGCAAACCCGAGATGCGTGTGCGCTTTTGGATAATCATGAGGGTTGGCGCGAAGATTTAGAACAAGCAAGCGAGACTTGGGGTATTTCAAAGGGTGCAATTTTGGCAATCATAGACCAAGAAAGTCGTTTTCGTGCAAACGCGAGCAATGGCGTAAATTATGGCTATGCCCAATCAAACCCGCAAACTTGGAACTGGTTTAGGCGCGACGCGGGTCGCCCCAGTGCTAGTCGCACAGACTTTGGCGATAGTGCGCATTTTATTGGTTGGCACTTTAAGACAATGTCTAAAAGACTTGGCCTCTCTATGGATAATGTCGCCGGCCAATACTTGGTTTATAAAATGGGCGAAGGTGGATATCGCGCGCGCGGCAATAGTGGCGGCAGCGCGCATTCACGCCAAATTGCGGTGCGGGCGACAATGTTCGATTACCAATTAACAGATTGCGATTAGTTTGCACCTGCGCGCACAGCTGCGTCCCAGGCGGCTTCGGCCATAGGCTCTATTTTTTCAATTAATGCTGCGGCCTTGGCGTTTGATGCATTGCCGCGAACATATCTACCCTTTATGCCATGAAGGATTGCGACTAGCCTGAACATATTAAAGGCAATATAAAAGTCGATATTTTCAATTGTTTCGCGCCCAGTTCGGTTGCAATATTGCGCTATATATTCTTCTTCGCTTGGAATTCCCAAACTTTGTAAATCTACGCCAGACATTCCAGTATGCAATCCAGACGGCAATCGATAAGACATAAGGTGATAAGTAAAATCCGCCAATGGATTTCCAAGCGTTGATAATTCCCAATCAAGAACGGCAATTACTTTTGGTTCGGTGGGGTGGAAAATCATATTATCGCAGCGATAATCGCCATGCGCCAATGAGGTTTCGTCGTCTAGGGGGATATTCTGTGGCAGCCATTCGACAAGCCTATCCATTGCTGCAACTGGCCCAGCATCAGTATCCGATTGATATTGGCGCGTCCAAAGCGCAATTTGCCGTGCAACAAATTGACCTTTCTTACCATAATCCCCAAGGCCAATTTTCTCGAAATCGACCATATGCAATTGCGCAATAGTTGAATTCATAGCGTCATAATATTTATGTCGTTCAGACTTTTCAATTTCAGGGAAAGTCGGATCCCAAAAAATTCGCCCCTCAACCATTTCCATTATAAAAAACATAGAACCAATGACTTCATCATCCGTGCAAAGCCCATAAGTTTTTGGGACCGGAAAACCAATCCCGCCAAGCGCGGTCATAATTTTATATTCACGGTCCACCGCATGGGCGCCGGGCAAGGTTTTGCCCATAGGCTTGCGCCGCAGCACGTAAGATTTTTTTGGTGTATCAATGCGAAAAGTTGGGTTTGATTGACCTCCAGCGAATTTTTCAGCGCTTAATGGCCCCTCAAATCCTTCAACATTGGCTGCAAACCATAGAGTTAGATTGTCGATATTAAGTTGTTGATTATTACTCATAAAGCTGAACATAATGGCTTTTACAAAAAGCGCAAACAATTTACCGTGGTGTATGCATAATTTTTCCCCAAATCGCCCGACTGCTCTTTTCCTATTGATTGGTGCAATGGCGTCTTTTCAAATCGGCGCGAGCTTTGCGACCACTTTGATGCAGGAAATTGGACCATTTGCCGCCACTGCATTACGCCAAGGCTTTTCGGCACTTTTTTTGTTTTTCATTGCGCGGCTTTGGAAATTTGATTGGACGGGCGTAAAGCTAGTTCCCTTGATTATGTATGGCCTTGCTTTGGGGCTTATGAATCTTGCATTTTATGTCGCGATTACGCGCGTGCCGCTCGGCATTGTGGTTGCGATTGAATTTACAGGACCATTATTCGTCGGCCTAATTTCATCACGAAGGCCCTTGGACTTTCTATGGATAGCTTTTGCCGCGCTTGGGCTTTTGATTTTATTGCCATTTAATCAGTTTTCAAAAGATTTGGATAAAATCGGCATTGCCTGCG
>CAYTWK010000139.1:0-5740 GCA_964442095.1 uncultured Caulobacteraceae bacterium
ACAATTTTAGCCCTGAATTATGATACTTGTTTTCGATTTCAATACTCAGTTTGGAGGTTTTAAAAACTACTAAGTTTTCATAACATTTCGGGTGCGCCAATAGTGGGAATATTCGAAAAAATGATAGCAATTGATAACATTTTTGCACATTTAATTAGGCTATCATGCAAATTGCCCAAGGTTTCCCTTGGGCTTTTAATGCTAGGTAAGTTTTGATGGCGAGACCCCTTCCGTCCACGCTTCGCCTGTCGGCTATGCGTGGCCACCTTCCCCACATTGGGGAAGGAGAGGCGCGCGTGATATAGCTTCTAGGCTTCTACCGTTTCCGCGACTTTTTGATATTCTTCAATTTTATCAAAATTCATATAGCGATAGGTTTCTGCGCCTTTGCTATTTACGACGCCCATATCCGCCATATATTCTTCAACGGTTGGAAGGCGGCCGAGTTTTGATGCGATTGCCGATAATTCCGCGCTTGCTAGGAAAACATTGGCATCTTTACCGAGGCGGTTCGGGAAGTTGCGGGTCGAGGTTGAAACAACGCTTGCCCCCTCTCGCACTCTGGCTTGGTTACCCATGCAAAGTGAACAGCCTGGCATTTCGGTTCTAGCGCCCGCTGCGCCAAAGGTTGAATAATGGCCCTCTTTGATTAGTTCGCTTTCGTCCATTTTGGTTGGCGGCACTACCCAAAGCCTTGTTGGGATATCGGTCTTGCCTTTAAGGAGCAAAGAAGCAGCACGGAAATGGCCAATATTGGTCATACAAGATCCGATGAAAACTTCATCGATTTTTGTATTGGCAACTTCGGATAATAGGCGCGCATCATCTGGATCATTTGGTGCGCACAAAATTGGCTCTTTGATTTCATTAAGGTCAATTTCAATTGTCGCGGCATATTCGGCGTCAGCGTCGGCGCGTAGGAGTTTTGGATTTTTAATCCAGTCTTCCATTGCTTTGATGCGGCGCGCCAATGTGCGCTCGTCCTTATAGCCAGTGGCAATCATATTTTTCATCAAAGTGATGTTTGATGTCATATATTCAATAATCGGCTCTTGGTTTAAAAGCACTGTGCAACCAGCCGCCGAACGCTCTGCGGAGGCATCAGTAAGCTCAAAAGCTTGTTCAACTTTGAGGTCTGGAAGCCCCTCAATCTCGAGGATTTTGCCAGAAAAGACATTGACTTTTCCAGCTTTGGCGACTGTCAAAAGCCCTTGTTTGATAGCATAATACGGAATGGCATGGACCAAATCGCGCAAGGTAATTCCGGGCTGCATTTGCCCTTTAAAGCGCACCAAAACGCTTTCAGGCATATCCAGCGGCATAACGCCAGTTGCGGCGGCAAATGCCACAAGGCCAGAGCCAGCAGGGAATGAAATCCCGATTGGGAAGCGCGTATGGCTATCGCCGCCGGTGCCAACCGTATCTGGTAGCAATAGGCGGTTTAGCCATGAATGGATAATCCCATCGCCAGCACGCAAACTTACGCCGCCGCGATTATAAATGAATGCAGGCAAATCGCGGTGGGTGATAACGTCAACCGGTTTTGGATAGGCGGCGGTATGGCAAAAAGATTGCATGACCAAATCGGCACTAAAGCCCAAACACGCAAGATCTTTTAATTCGTCGCGGGTCATTGGGCCAGTTGTGTCTTGGCTGCCGACGGTGGTCATTTTCGGTTCGCAATAGGTGAATGGGCGTATGCCTTGACCCTCTGGTAATCCGCAGGCGCGGCCCACCATTTTTTGCGCCAAAGTAAAGCCTTTGCCAGTGTCTTTTGGAACTTTCGGTAGGCGGAAAGCATCGGAAGGACCAAGGTTCAAAAACTCGCGCGCCTTTGTAGTGAGGCCGCGGCCAATAATAAGATTGATGCGGCCTCCAGCTTGGACTTCATCGAGGATAACATGGCTTTTAAGCTCGAAATTAGCGATGGTTTCGCCGTCTTTGGTAATTTTGCCTTCGTATGGGTAAATATCAAGGACATCGCCCATATGCATTTTGGAAACGTCAACTTCGATTGGCAAAGAGCCAGAATCTTCTTGGGTGTTAAAGAAAATCGGCGCGATTTTGCCGCCCAAAGTAACGCCGCCAAAGCGCTTGTTTGGCACAAAGGGTATATCTTGGCCCGTTGCCCAAACCACCGAATTGGTCGCCGATTTGCGCGATGAACCAGTGCCAACTACATCGCCAACATAGGCAACCAAATTGCCTTTGGCTTTGAGGTCTTCGATGAATTTAATTGGGCCACGAACGCCGTCTTCTTCGGGTGTTATGCCATCGCGTTTGTTTTTAAGCATCGCAAGATAGTGCAAAGGAATATCGGGGCGTGACCATGCATCGGGGGCAGGGGACAAATCATCGGTATTGGTTTCGCCGGTCACTTTGAAGACCGTAACCGTAATTTTTTCTGCGACTTTGGGGCGCGAGGTAAACCATTCGGCTTCGGCCCAAGACTGGATTACTTCTTTGGCATTAGCATTCCCGCCCTTGGCAAGTTCGGCAACATCATTAAAGAAGTCAAACATCAAAAGAGTTTTCTTTAATGCATTTGCCGCGATTTTGCCGACAACATCGTCCACCAATAAGTCAATTAATGGCTTTACATTATAGCCGCCAACCATAGTTCCCAAAAGCTCTGTCGCTTTTTCGCGCGAGATTAGGGCAACCGGGAAATCGCCGTGCGCAACCGCAGAAAGGAATGAAGCTTTAACATGTGCCGCATCATCGACCCCTGGTGGGACGCGGTGCGTCAAGAGGTCCATTAAAAACTCACCTTCGCCTGCGGGCGGGTTTTTAACAAGCTCGACCAATGCGGAGGTTTGCTTTGCATCAAGTGGAAGTGGTGGAATGCCTAAAGCTGCGCGTTCGGCAGCGTGTTGACGATATGCTTCTAACATAATTTTGCCCTTTTATTTTTTCCGATAATCTCAGGAAATATTTAATACCGCATAAACTGATTTGCGCCAATTAATCCATAAGTAGCACGTGATTTAATTAGTTTATCCGATACCCCCTTTCGGGGGCGCCCGAAGCAAAAAGCGCAATTGGTGCGCATAGGGGGAGAAGGCTTAATTATATAGTAAATTGGTTAAAAAGTATAGACCGATTAGAGCAATAAATTGCCAAAAGCGAATGAATTTAACGCATTCGCTTTAAGCGCTTAATTTATTGTCATTATCACTGATTAGAGAATTTGTATCGTCCCACGGCACAGGCTTACTAAAGAAATAGCCCTGCGCCATTTCGCAATTTTCGCGTTTTAATATGTCAAATTGCTTTTGGGTTTCGACACCTTCGGCGATAGACACAATACCCATAGAACCACAAAGACCGGCAACTGCACGAATTATTGCAAGGCTTTCCTTGGTGTCGCCCAAATCGCGAATAAAGGTTTGATCTATCTTTATTTTATCGAATGGGAAATTACGAATATAACTTAGTGATGAATAACCTGTTCCGAAATCGTCCAAAGATATCTTTATGCCCATATCCTTCAGAGCATGAAGAACTCTTAGGGTTAGTTCTGAATCAGATATCATAACGTTTTCGGTTATTTCTATTTCCAACCTTGAAGGCCGTAATTTGGTCTCCTCAAGAATTGATTTTATCGCATCTAAGAAGCCTTTGGCCTTGAATTGAACTGGCGAAACATTGACAGCGATTGTTAGATTATCGGGCCAGCTAAGCGCATCTTTGCACGCTTTGCGCAAAACGAATTCGCCCAATTCGTCAATTAGACCGGTTTCCTCTGCCAAAGATATAAATTCTAATGGCGAGACCAAGCCGCGACTAGGAGATCGCCAACGAACCAAAGCTTCAAAGCCACTGATTTCACCAGAATCGCTAACATATTGCGGTTGATAAAAGACCTCAAATTCATGGTTTAAAAGCGCTTGGCGCAGTTCAACTTCTAGCTGGCAACGGCGCGCCAATACAGAATGCAATTCGGGCTCAAAAATGGAGAAAGTTCCACGACCGTCATTTTTCGCCTTATAGAGCGCTAAATCGGCATTTCTAATAACATCGTCTGGTGCAATTTTGCTGCTTTCAACAAATTCAATACCAATACTTGCGCCAACAATAACTTGGTGCCCTTGAATAATATGGGGTTTGCCTATGTCATTGATTATTCTGCTAGCCAGCTTTTCAGCTTCTTTCTTGCTTTTTAAGTTTGGCAAAATTATCGCGAATTCATCACCGCCGAGACGCGCAACTATGTCAGAGCTGCGAACCAAATTAGAAATTTTTGACGTAACTTCGATTAATAGAGAATCGCCAATAGGGTGACCCAATGTATCGTTAACAGCTTTGAATCTATCAAGGTCTATGCACATTACCGCACATTTATTAACTTCATTGGTATTGGCAATTATTGATTCAAGTCGGTCTTTGAAGAATGTCCGATTTGGTAAATTGGTCAGAGCATCATATTTCGCCATATGCTCAATTTGTGCAATATTCTTGCGCCGTTCTGTTACATCATCAACTGAATCAAGGAAGCCGCCATCCTCGACCCTAGTTCGCGCGATTTGGATTGTGCGGCTATTAGGCCATGATTGCTCTAAGGAGAAAGAGCCAAACCATGGTAGGCCGGCAATTTCGTCTATTACGCGCTTGGAATCCATTTCGCCAAAAGAAACAATATGTTTGCTTCGGTTTAGGATTTGCGTAATATCCAATCCAACCGGATTTAGACTTTCGTCAATATCGTAAATCTCTAAAAATCGGCGATTGCAAACTACCAAGCGCCCATTTCTATCATACAGCGCTAAGCCCTGCATCATGCTATCGAGTGCGGCTTGAAATCGCATGTTTTGAACTTTAGCCGCGGATAGGGCATTCATAAGTCGCACATTTGATGACCCTAATTCATCGGCCATTAGAACATTTGCCCTATCGGTGCGTCTGCGATCTGCTTCAAATTCGCCAATAAGCTTATTTACGCGCGCCAAGACAATATCAATATCAAGCTCTCCATTCTCAAGCGTCGATTTCTTGAGAATGAAATTCAAAATTGGTAGATAGTCGCTCATGCAGCTTCGCCCATCAATGTTAGTGTCACAGTCTGATTGTGAAGTCCGCATTTTCCTGAATTATTATTGGTCGCGATTTCGCCATAAGAGTAAAATCCGGCGATGCTAGTTTCCTCGCCTAGGACTTGCTTTACCACCTCAACTTCATATTCGGTTTGCTCGCCCAATAATAGGCGTCGTCCGACACATGAAACAAAGAGGCATAGTTTAGGCCCTTCAATATTATTATTCTTAAACTCATCGTTTGCCGCCCGCCTTGCTGCAGTATCGGCACCAATTACTAATTTATCTGAGCGTCCACGCATTAATTTTGCATACCAACCCTCGGGTATATCGCCCGCGAAAGTCATGGTCTTTGCTTCATGATCCACCGATAGCAAGGTGCGAACCATTGCATGCTCTGGATAATTTGGATGCCAGACTTTTAAGGGATAAAATAGGCCAGACGCAGGTAAAGCTGACGCTTCTTCGCCTAAATAATTTTTGTATAAGTCAAGCGCATTGGTTTCGCACAAGTCAAAAAGGACGTTGCCAGAAGAACGCGTAATCATACGCTGTGGCCCAAATTCGTCCCAACCCCCAGCGCTGCCATGAGTTACAATCAGCTTTTCGCCGTAAAATCCGATAGCAGTTACCAGGCCAGATTTGGTTTCGGTTTGATTCATTACGAATGTTTTGGCAAATCTATCACCGTCGCCGGCCAAGCCGCC
>CAYTWK010000140.1:0-2242 GCA_964442095.1 uncultured Caulobacteraceae bacterium
TGTCGGCGGCATTATGCGCGATGTGTTTACAATGGGCGCGCGGCCTGTAGCTTTGGCAAATGCCATTCGCTTTGGCGAGCCTTCAAACCAGCATACCAAGCGCCTCCTAAGCGGTGTTGTCTCTGGCATTGGCGGCTATGGTAATTGTGTCGGCGTGCCCACAGTTTGCGGGGAAACCAATTTTGACCCAAGCTATAATGGCAATATTTTGGTCAATGCAATGTGCGTTGGCCTTGCTGAAACCGATAAGATTTTCTATTCACGCGGCGCAAAAGTGGGCTCTCCGATTGTTTATTTCGGCTCCAAGACTGGGCGCGATGGAATTCATGGTGCGACCATGGCGAGCGCGGATTTTGATGAAGGCTCGGAGGAAAAGCGCCCAACCGTTCAAGTCGGCGATCCATTTATGGAAAAGCTATTGATAGAGGCAACGCTAGAATTGATGCAAACCGATTGTATCGAGGCCATTCAGGATATGGGCGCGGCGGGCCTTACTAGCTCTAGCGTTGAAATGGCGGGCAAAGAGGGGCTTGGGATTGTTCTTAAAATGAATGACGTGCCATGCCGCGAAACCGCCATGACGCCCTATGAAATGATGCTCTCCGAATCCCAAGAACGAATGCTCGCAATCCTGAAACCTGGCGAAGAGCATATTGCCAAAGCCATTATGGAAAAATGGGATCTTGATTATGCAGTAATTGGCTATACTACAGATACTGGTCGCATGGTTTTAGAGTTTGATGGGGAAGTAGTTTGCGATATTCCAGTTGGCCCACTCTCCGAAGATGCGCCGCTCTATGATAGGCCATGGGTAGAAACCCCGAAACAAGCGCCAGTGAGTGCGCGCGAGATTGGAAATCTAGGCGATTTGGGTGATGCGCTATTAAAGCTGCTTTCATGCCCCGACATTGCCTCCAAACGCTGGGTCTGGGAGCAATATGATAGACACGTTATGGCCGATACTTTGGCAGCTTCCGATAGCCCATCTGATGCGGCATTGGTGCGGGTTCACGGCACGCAAAAGGCACTCGCGATTACTACCGATTGCACACCAAGATATGTCCTTAACGACCCCTATGAAGGCGGAAAGCAAATCGTTGCCGAAAGCTATAGAAATATTGTGGCAACTGGCGCAAGGCCAATTGCGATTACTGACAATCTTAATTTTGGAAATCCTGAAAAGCCCGAGACTATGGGGCAAATTGTCCGCGCAATCGACGGCATGGCCGAGGCCTGTAAGGTTCTGGAATATCCAGTCGTCTCAGGCAATGTAAGTCTTTATAATGAAACTAGCGGCCAAGCAATTTTACCAACCCCGGTGGTGGGCGGTGTTGGCTTAGTTAAGGATTATCGTAACGCAATCGGCTATGGCGGCATTATTGAAGGCGATGTGATTTTCCTAATTGGTCAGACAACGGATAATTTGGGCGCAACCTTGGCCCTACGTGAGCTTGTGGGCCGCAATGACGGGGCACCGCCGCAAACCGATTTGGCACTTGAAAAGCGCACAGCCGATGCGGTTTTGGGCTTTATTGAAGACGGCCTTATTAGCGCATGTCATGATTTATCAAATGGCGGATTGGCACTTGGACTGGCGAAATTATGTATGGCGTCAAATATTGGCATTAGTGCACAATTACCTGATAATGTCCCCACCATTGCCGCACTATTCGCCGAAGATGGCGCGAGATTTTTGGTAGTTGTTGCACCCGATGATTTATTGGCCTTTGAGGAAAAGCTATTAAATGCGCATCTTGATGTTCATAAAATCGGTATAGCTGCAGGATCGCATTTGGAAATTGCGGGCGCGCTAAATCTTAAAGTATCCGATATGGTCGAAGCCCACGAAAAATGGCTCCCCGAGTTTATGGGGTAATAATAGAATTTAATTGTCATCCCCGAATTTTCAAAGAAAATATCGGGGATCTCGTGAGTTTTTTGCCGCACTTATTTCTAGGAGATCCCGCGTCAAGCGCGGGATGACAAGCTTGCTTAAAGAACCTTCAAAAGCCATTTAGCCCATAATTTGCGCTAATAGAAAAAGCAAAAATTCGCTCGAACCTGTGCGGAATCCGCTAAAAGAATTTAAGCTCTGTAAAAGGCGACAAAGTCAATACTTTCGGTTGCATTTATTATTTTTATATTGAATACTAAATCGACTTTAATAGAGGTATTCATGCGCAAAAAGATTCTTACAATATTACTAGGGGTAATAAGTGCCACTTCAATGATTGCAACGGCT
>CAYTWK010000140.1:2252-5715 GCA_964442095.1 uncultured Caulobacteraceae bacterium
AAATTAGGAAAAATAGATCAAGAGAGTATCGGCATTTTGATTGCTGACCTTAGCCGCCCTGGGCAAACCTGCCTAAAGCACATTCCGACAGCAAGTGATGTGATAAGCCGTATAAATAGAAGCTCGGAATTATATCAAAGTCGCTCATTTCTTGCTGCGTCTATTGTCTTTTGCGCCTTTGAAAATGACAAAAACCAAATAGTGCTCGAAAATTTAGAATTGGCTTCAAGCATCAGCGAGTTTAAATCTAGCATACTTAATTTTGGACTATATTCTGCCCTTCGGCTCGATGATGGCGATAAAGTCATTTCTATTTTCAAACAATTGAAAGAAGCGGACCGATCCAATATTTCACAAATTCAAGAAGACATTTGGTGGTCAATCATAAGATCTACGCGAAATTCGTCAAATCCGAAGTTAAATAGACTTTATATCCACACAGAGCTTGCACTAACTAATTATGCGAACCTCAGTCTATTAGGTGGAATAAGCGGGCGCTTTGATTTTTTGACTACTCTGATTGATAATAAAGGTGACGAAAAATCAATTGGGCTCTTGTTAAATACAATAACAAAACCCAATGATGCCGCTTGGCTTCTGGTAAACAAAAAATACGATAATATTCGGACGATGCCTGAATTTTCGCAAATAAAAGATTTAAGTGCACTAGCAAAAAAAGATGAAGAATTTTGGAAAAAGAGCTTTGAAGCCTTTCCAAATTCAATGGAGAATGGCAGCGCCTATTCGAATGCGCTGCGCAATTCTGGCAAGTTTTCCGAGGCGCTAGAGGTTTTAAACGCAATATTGTTAAAGGCCAAAAATGAGCCGGCTTATTACACAGATATAGAAGACCAAAAAAATTGGCTCTTAAACGAAAAGGCACGCGTTCTTCTTGGATTAAATAGACCCAATGAGGCATTTGACGCCCTTAGGGAAGCAATAGGAGCTAATGAATACGGTGGGGCCAATGTTTCGCAAGTAATTAACCTGGCAGCATATCAGTTAGAATACGGCCTTTACCGCGAAGCAATTTCTACTTTAGAAACAGTTGGAAAAGATCGCAGTAAATATGCTGACAGCTTGATTGTTGGGATTAATTTATGCGCGAACCACAAGCTCGCAAAGCCGCAAGAAAATATCGAAGCTGGAATAAATGCGATAAGATCACTTGGTGATTCAGGATGGGAAAACTTACTCTCCACCCAAGTTTGCTTAGGACAAACGGAAAACGCCGCCGACACATTGGTAAAATTTCTCGAAATTGACGATTATACTTCTAATGCATTGCTAAAAATATCTGCACTCCAGAGCCCGATACCTTTTGAAACTGAATATCAAAAAAATGCACGCGAAACATATTTGAAGATTTTCCAAATGCCAAGAGTAAAAGAAGCTATTGAGAAGAATGGTCGCATAATTGAACTCCCCATCGATAGGCGGAGCCTTCAATAATTAGGCCGCCGCCAAAAACCAAAAGCCATTTAGCCCATAATTTGTGGCTTTTACGATTTCAAAGCCATCAATATTAGGCGCTTCTGCCGATTTATGTTGCTCCAGAATTATGATAGCCCCTTTGGCAAGCCAATTATTTGAAACCAACGCCTCTAAAGCTTTTGTCGCCAAATCGCTTGAATAGGGTGGATCGATAAAAACTAAATCGCGCGCAGCCATATTGTGTGGCGGTGTGCCAAGCCTTTGCACATCTTGTGCCAGAACCTTTGCCCTATCTGAAAAACGACATGCGGAAATATTTTCTTTAATGGCCGCGAGTGCCACTTTGTCATTTTCAATTAATATTGCATCTTTTGCGCCGCGCGAAAGCGCCTCTAGGGCCATTGCACCAGTGCCGGCGAAAACATCCAAAACCTTGGTATCAATTATGCCATTTCCCCACGAGGCATGTTCAAGTATATTAAACACACCTTGGCGCGCCCTATCCGATGTTGGACGAGTAGTTTGGCTATTGGGCGCTGATAGGGTTTTACCCTTTAGAGTTCCAGAAATAATTCGCATAGCCATATATACTTTTGCAATATCAGAAGTAAACCTATCCAACATTTGCTATTTGCAATCATAATCAAATGGCAATTTGAATTGTGTGCGCAATTGCTATGCGCGTAGTTTAAAACATCAACAAATGTCAACATTTTTCCTTGGTGGACGCGAATCTAAAAAAGAAAGCGCAATTTTAATAAGACCTTATGCATATGAAAGGCACGTAAAATGGTTGTGAATAGGGTGATAATGCGTTGATAATGCGTTGATATTGGGTGGACTTTCAGTTGCCATAATGTTGATTTTGTTTGGCTATTAACGAAAAAATATAAGTATTTCTGACATATTGAATCATCGCCGTTTCGCCCTATATTAAATTCAAAACTAGGAGATTATTTTGGCCAAAGTTGAAATGTATTATAAAAATGGTTGCCCTTATTGCGTGCGTGCCAAATCCCTTTTGCAAGGTAAAAATGTCGATATTATCGAAATCGAGGCAGAAACCGATAGTGCGGTGCGCGCGCAAATGCGCGAGCGTTCGGGCCGCAATACTTTTCCGCAAATTTTTATAGACGGCAAACATATTGGCGGCTGTGATGATTTGGTCATGCTTGATATGGGTGGTGGCCTCGACCCTTTATTGGCGGCATAATTGAAAACGCGCGAACCATTTTTGGCGGCCATTGTGCAAACTTGCACGCCGAACACCATTAATGCCGCGCGCGAACAATTAGAACCATTAATCCGCGCCGCAGCAAAAGATGGCGCAAGGCTAGTTGCAACACCAGAAGGGTCAAACATATTAGAGCGCGATAGCGCAAAATTTGCTTTGGAATGCCCGCTCGAGGGCGATAATTCTTTTGCTTGGTATTCTGAATTGGCGCGCGAACTTGAAATATATCTATTAATAGGTTCGGCTTTAATGCGGCGTCCAAATGGCAAGGCCGCAAACCGCTCTTTGCTTTATGCGCCATCGGGCGAATTAATTGCATCCTATGACAAAATCCATTTGTTCGATGTTAATTTGGGCGCGGGCCAAGAATTGCAAGAGAGCAAAACCTATTTGGCTGGCACAAAGGCCATTTGCCCCGAAACCGAACTCGGGAAAATTGGGCTTTCGATTTGCTATGATATAAGGTTTCCCCATTTATACCGCGCACTTGCGCAAAATGGCGCGCAGATTTTAACTATTCCCGCCGCATTTACTGTGCCAACTGGTCAAGCGCATTGGGAAATATTACTACGCGCGAGGGCAATTGAAACTGGTGCGTTTGTTATTGCCCCCGCCCAAGCGGGAACGCATATGGATGGTCGGCAAACTTATGGTCATTCTATGATTATCGCGCCATGGGGCGAAGTTTTGGCACAAATGGATGGCAGCGAAATCAGCTATCGGATTACACAAATCGACCTAGCCAAATCCGATGAAGCGCGCAAAAAAATCCCTGCGTGGCAGCTAAATCGAGGC
>CAYTWK010000141.1:0-5693 GCA_964442095.1 uncultured Caulobacteraceae bacterium
AGTTAGGCTTCTTTGGTGTAGTTGTATAAACGCGGGTGCAAACACCACGACGTTGAGGGCAACCCTTTAGTGCAGGCACTTTGTTGCGAACAACGATTGGGCTGCGCGGTTTGCGTATCAACTGATTAATAGTTGGCATACTTTCTTTTCTCCTATGGTCTCTCAACCACTTTTACTATTCCTTGCCCAAAAACCGCAAAACCAAAGCAAACACAAAAACCGCCCCCCTTGGGACGTTGCGGTATCCGCGAAAGCCATATGCAATTTTAAGGTTGAATTAAAACGCTATTTTTTGACGCGCATGGTCGCCCATGCACTATGTTGGCGCTGCCATACACGTTTGAGTCTTAAAGGTCAATAAGGATGGTGCTTTGTTGGGCAGTATGGGCAACCATTAACATTGCGCAGCGCGAATTAGAAATTAAAAAGTTCGCGGAAAATTGTCGGCTTATTTTAGCACTCCGCCACGGCAAGGCTTAAAAAATCGCCCCGAAGCTGACATCGACCCAAACCAAACAATCTACGAGACCGATAATAATTGAATTCGTGTTGGCATTCGGCTTTCGCATTCGATAGTCCAAATCTACTAATTACTGCAAAAATTCTAACTATATTTTTTGTAACTACTTCCTTTTTTATAGCAGCTGCATATTATATATGCGATAGAAAGGAAAAATTATGAAGAAAATAACTTTAATATTCGCCGCTTTATTGTCTCTAACCCATATGATGGCAGCTACAACTAGTAACGCACAAAGCTTCGCCGTTGAAACTGATCCAACAACTTTCGCTTTCGAAGGATATGCCGTTCATGCACGAATGCGTTTAGCCGATAGTGGCGAAGCGAGTAAATGGAATGTTGGGATAGGAGCATATAGCCTAAAATTCCCTACTATATTTCGTGACATTGCAATTTCTAACCCAAACCATATTACAAAATTACAATTGCAAAACGCTGAAGGGATTTTCATCGATCGGAGATTTGGTAGCGAGCTTGACCGCGGGCTGTTCGCTGGAATACAAATCGCACAGCATGATTATCGAATAAGTCAAAATGGCAGACATGCAGATTACAGCGCAACCTTGATTATGCCGCGGATTGGTTATGAATTGCCGATCGGGGAAACTGGGTGGTATGTTATGCCATGGGCAGGAATTGGCTACCTTGACCCTGATAAATCAATCGTCACTCTCGAAAACGACAGATTTAAAACAAACAATTGGCTTCCGTTTGCGACTTTACACATAGGCAAGCGTTTCTAACCAATGAATGTTCAGATTTTCACCTTGCTTCAGAGCGCTGATTTTTACATGGATTTGCACCAGAAGGCGGCGGATCTTATAGGAGAAGGCGGCAATAAGGAGTGGCTTGATTTGGGCTGCGGCCCCGGACTATTGTCAATAATTGCGCGGAAAAGCGGTTTTAAAGTCCGGGGCGTAGACCGATCGGCGCCTATGATTGTGGCTGCGAAAGAGCTGGCCGAAATGCAAAAATTGCAAATTGAATTTGAAGTTTCAAGCCTTAATACTGAAGCTTCAAATGGCGTTGAATACGATGTTGTCTCGGCTTCTTCCCTCTTATGCGTATTGGATAATCCAACCAAAGCAATCAAGCAATTGACGCAATTGTTAAAGCCAAAAGGGCAATTATTAATCATCGAAGCATCGCCATTTTTGAGCCGAATGAAAGCGTTACAATTGTGGTTAGGCGGAAAATTAGGGCGAAATGGTTATATGCTGATATTGTGGGCTATGGCTCGATCTGGCCGTGCTCTTGATCCACAAATATTTTATTCGGAAGAATACGAGACTAAAGAACTTTCTCTCCTCGAAGGTATGGTAACCGTTTATATTATGGAGCGACATCCATGAACCGATATAAAATTAAAACGGAAGAAGCCCATTTTTTCTGCGATGATGGCTTTCCAATGCGCACAATAATAATAAGCCCTGTTGACGAATTGGTGTTGCCCGCCATTTTGTTCATTGCCGAGCCATTCGGCCTAAATGATGAAATGACGCGCGTTGCGTCTGATTTCGCATCTGCTGGCTATGTTGTAGTATTGCCTGACTTAGTATCGCGTGGGCCTTGGTTTAGATGCATTCGTGTGCTTATGGCTTCGCTCAAAAATGGGGAAGGTCAAGGAATTGACGACCTTTTAGCTGCGCGCAGATTTATAAATAGCCTGCCCAACGTCGCGATTGATCGAACAGCAGTACTCGGCCTTTGTATGGGCGGCGGTTTTGCCCTAATTCTTGGCAAAACTGGACTATTCAAAGTCAGCGCGCCTTTTTACGGACAAACGCCAGCAAGCCTGGAAAACTCATGCCCAATAGTCGCAAGTTTCGGTGCGCGTGATAAAATGATAGAGCCACACGCCAACAAGTTGAAACAAGAAGTAATGCGTCGGAACATTCCAAGTGACATTACTGAGTATGAAGGTGTCGGCCATTCTTTTATGAACAAAGCACCCAATAAGATTTTAGAAGCCTTGGGCCCGCTTTTACCGGCACACGCGAAATATGACGGCCCAACCGCAGCAAAAGCAACAAGAAGGGTTTTGGACTTTATTGCCAGCCATATATGAGAATTTATTGCCGCAAATAGTTCGGTAATGAATTAGTTTCAATTAAGATTGCAAAACGGCGCACTAATAATACACTCGCAAAATACCGACCTCATTATTGCTTGGACTTGGCTGGTTTTGAAGAACAAGCGCTATAACAATTATTTTGGAATCTTTAATCCAAACTCGGCCATTGCATTAAGCACATGCCCAAACTCGCGGCCAAAATCCGTCAATTCGTATTCAGTAGTTGGTGGATTTGTTTCAAACACTTTGCGAGTAATCATCCTCTTTTCTTCAAGGGTCTTTAGGCGCAAAGCCAACATGCGCGGCGAAATTCCAATTAAAGATCTATGCAATTCACTATAACGCTTTTTACCAGAATATAGGTCGCGGAAAATTAAAGTGGTCCATTTGCCTTCGACAAGCTCGCTTGTAGCCCTAATCGGGCAATCGTCACGGCATTCGTCTTCTTGAATTAGCATTTCAAAATTTTTCACAACTGTCAATTTCTTTACTATATTTTTTGTAACTACTTCCTTTTTCATAGCACGTATCTATTCTGAATTCAACAGAAAGGAACTCCGATGAAAAAAAGCTTATTAATCATTATTGGGACGTTACAATTCGCTTTGGGTATTGGCTTTGGGGTATTTCCCCACCAATTCCTTGGGAGCATGGGACATTCGCACCTGCCATTAGATTTAACTTATGAATTTGGCATGATGGCATCGAGATTTTGGGTGTATGGGGCCGCTCTAATAATAGCAGCGAACCAAATTGCTAAGCATCGGTTTTGGATTCTGGCCATGGCCGCCATTCAAGCAATTGATCTTTCATACGGGCTAATATTTACATTTTTAGATATTATTAGCTTGAGGCAGTCCTTAATCCCGATGGTCAATGCTGTATGGATTATGATAGGCTGTATTTTTATTGCCTACGAAAAAACTCCGAATGCCACAAATGAATAAAAATGGGCGCATTTAGCGCCCATTTCTAAAATGATAAGTATAAAATTTCCGATGAGCCGCTTCGAGGAAATTTTATTCAAAATTGACCCAAAATCCTGAGTGAGCCATCGATGCCCCCTTCGCCTTCACTTCGTTCAGGTACTTCCCCCAAAAGGGGGAAGAGTTAAAGGGTAAAAAAATGGGCGCATATAGCGCCCATTTCCAAAACGATATGCAAGAAAAAAGTAAAAACGACGCTTTTTACTTTTTTCTTACCTCATAATCACAAAATCCAGAGTGAGGCCGAAGGCCGAGGGTGGGATTTTGAATTAAAAATCCCCGCCCATGCCTTCTGGTAGAGCTTCTTCAGGAACGCTGCTCTCAATGCTTGCGCTTGCGTCTTGGTGACGAGCGATAGCTTTAAGGCGACGAAGTGCACCACCAGTACCAGCAGGTATCAAGCGGCCCACGATTACGTTCTCTTTTAGACCCTCTAGAGTGTCATATTTGCCAGACACAGCCGCGTCAGTAAGAACCCGCGTGGTTTCTTGGAACGAAGCCGCCGAGAAGAACGAACGCGTTTGCAATGATGCTTTGGTGATACCCAATAGAACCGGTGCAGCGGTCGCTTCTTTAAAGCCAAGCTCACGCATACGGCGGTTTTCATCAACCAAATCAATCTCATCGATTGCATCGCCTTTAATCATGTCAGTATCGCCTGGATCGACAATTTCAACACGTTGCAACATTTGGCGCGCAATAACTTCGATGTGTTTGTCATTGATGCTAACACCTTGTAGGCGATAGACTTTTTGAACTTCTTCAACCAGATATTCCGCCAGAGCCTCGATACCTTGAACCGCAAGAATATCTTGAGGTGCAGGGTTGCCAGCCAATAGATGCTCGCCTTTTTTGATCCAATCGCCATCTTGAACCGGAAGGTGTTTACCTTTTGGAATCATATATTCGATTGGCTCCGCACCCTCTTCATCAGGGATAATGCTGATGCGGCGTTTGTTCTTATAGTCTTTTCCAAATTGAACACGACCATCACACTCGGCGATAATTGCGTGATCTTTTGGACGACGTGCTTCGAATAGTTCGGCAACGCGCGGTAGACCACCTGTAATATCGCGCGAAGTAACACCACCAGCAGCAACACGTGCAATCGTATCACCACCAGCCACAGGGCCACCATCAACAACTGAAAGAGTTGCGCCGATTGGCAATGAATAACGGGCTTCTTTGCCGTTTGAAAGCAAAGCGATTTCGCCTTTTTCGTCAAGGATTACAACACTTGGGCGAAGATCCGCATGGGCTTTGGAGCCACCGCGCCAATCGATAACCACTTTTGATGAAATACCAGTGTTTTCATCAAGCTCGTCACGAGTTGAAACGCCGTCCAACAAATCCTCAAGTTTCGCAATACCTGAAACCTCGGAAATGATTGGTGTTGCATATGGATCCCAATCGGCAAGTCTTGCGCCACGCTCAACTTTGGCGCCATCTTTAACGCGAATACGCGCACCAAATGGAAGCTTGAGTGATTGACGAGTTTTGCCATCATTATCAAGCACTATAAGTGCCATAGAGCGACCAAGGCAAATAATTTCGCCATTTTCGCGGGTAATAGTTTGGCCATTTTGGTATTTAACTTTACCAGTAATACCTGCTTCCATTGATGAATTATTGGCAACTGTCGCTGCACCACCAATGTGGAACGTTCGCATAGTAAGCTGCGTTCCAGGCTCACCGATTGATTGCGCCGCAATAACGCCAACCGCCTCGCCAAGGTTTGCACGAGTATTACGCGCAAGGTCACGGCCATAACATGCGCCGCAAATACCGTTGCGGGTTTCACAAGTAAGCGCCGAACGAACTTTAACCGATTGAACCCCAGCTTTATCGATAGCCAAAGCAATGTCTTCATCGCAATAAGTATCGCGCGCATAAAGCACAGTCTTGGTTTCAGGATCGATAACATCTTCAGCTAATACACGGCCCAAAATGCGTTGTTCGATGCCAACGATAATATCCGCGCCCTCAATAACAGGCTTGATATCAATACCGTTTGCCGTTCCGCAATCTTCCTCGGTGATGATGCAATCTTGGGCAACATCAACCAAACGACGGGTTAGATAACCAGAGTTTGCGGTTTTGAGTGCAGTATCGG
>CAYTWK010000142.1:0-5666 GCA_964442095.1 uncultured Caulobacteraceae bacterium
ATTGAGGCAATCCTTGAGGCTGCTGCGGCTAGTGTTGATTATGATACCAATTGGCGTACTTCAATTGTCGATTTGATGAAGCTTTGCGGCCTTGATTCAAGTCTTGCAAACCGCAAAGAATTGGCCACCGAGCTTGGCTATACTGGCGATATGAATGATAGCGCAACAATGAATATCTGGCTTCATCGCCAAGTAATGAACCAATTGGCCGCAAATGGCGGCAGGGTTCCGGCGGGCCTTAAAGACTAAGTTCTTTATTAAACTCAATATTGAATGGAATGATGGCCTATAGCAATATGGGCCATTTTTTTCATCTATTTGCTGAATTTGCTCTTGCACGGACAATCTAAACGTGAAAAGTTTTTAGCCAAGAGGGGATTGTTTTGGGCGTTGAATCTGGTTTTAATTTTGTTGCGCTACCGTCGTGGGTGCAGCAAACTGAATGGCAGGATGTAAAATCCGCAACTAGTCGAAATGGAATACGCATAATTCTATCTGACACACAGGTGAATTCATGCGAAGAAAAATATCAATATTATTATGGCCAAGTTGAACAGGCGCTCTCAACACAGGCCACTGAAACCATTGGCCATTTCAGCATAGATTTTAATCCAGAATTCCAAGAAGTGCATATGCATGTCTTTAATTTATGGCGTGATGGAAAAATTATCTGGCAAGCTCAAAAAGAAAGTTTTGACCTTATCCGTCGTGAGCGCGATCTTGAAAAACGCATATTAGATGGCAGAATTAGTGCGACCTTGATTGTGCCGGCCATGAAGGCGAATGATATAATTGAATATTCATATACTTTGGTTGGTCAACACCCAATTGTTGGCAATATTATTGATGTAAAGCATATTCTAAATTGGGCCTATTCGGCGGGCAAGCAGAAACTTCGGGTTTTATCGCCGATCTCTACCAAGCTTAAATGTAATCATATGAATGGAATGCCCAAGGGCAATGAAGAAATCAAAGGTGATATTAGGATTAATACATGGGAAAACCATGATACAAAGCCAGAGATAATTGAATCGGCGATGCCGCCTGGCCATGGCAATACGCCCTATTTGACAGTAACCGAGGATTTAAGCTGGTCGCAGATTTCAGACGTATTTCGCGCGGCCTATGAGGAAGAGCAAGATCTACCGCAAAGCTTTGTTGCCGAGATTGAGCAATTGCAAAGTCAAATTTCGGACCACAAAGAACTGACCTTGGCGCTATTGCGCCTTGTGCAGCGTGACATAAGGTATTTGGCAATTTCAATCGGTCAAGGCGGCCTTATTCCACGTAGTTTGGAAGATGTTTGGCGAACTCGATACGGTGATTGCAAGGATAAATCTTTAATTTTATCGCGCGCGCTAAAGCATGTTGGAATTGATGCTTGCCCCGCTTTGGTCAATACTTTTCTTTGCGAAAATCTGGATATAGACCCACCGCGAATTTATGCTTTTAATCATTGTATAGTTCGGGTGAAGATTGGCGATGAAATCCGTTATATGGATCCAACTTTCGCCGAACAGGCTGGAAATTGGGACAAGATAACAATTCCCTATTATGAAAAAGCTTTGCCTCTAATGGCAAATTCGCAAATTGAAAAAATAGAGCGCCGCGACATTCCGCATATCGTAGAAGCCAGTGAGGAATGGACGCTTAAATATGGCGCAAAGCCGATTGCCGAAGCGCAAATAAAAACCTATTGGCGCGATTATATGGCCGATAGTGCCCGCACTAGGTTATATCAAGATGGGCTGGAGGTTTTGGCAAAGGATTATGCAGATTATTATGATAGACAATATCGTGGTGCTAAACGCCTTGAGGACACTATTATTAATGATAATAAAGAAGCCAATGAATTAGAAATCATCGAGCATTATCAATTTGACAATGCCTTTGATATCGAAACTAGTGGCAATACTAGGCGGTTTTTATGGCGACCCGAAGATAATTTGCCCGATTTTGTTGTTACCCAAACTGGCGAACGCTTTCACCCAATTGATTTAGGGCAGGGCCGGCGTAAATCGCGAAAGGCAATATTCCATCTTCCTGCGCCGCATAATGCAAGCTGGCAAATAGATAAAGTTGAGGGCCAAAATTGGACCGCAGAATACGAATGGAAGACCATAAATGATAAGTCTTTGAGTGTAAGCGCAGATTTTACCTGTTTGGGTGGCCAAATCAGCGCTGAAAATGCGCAAGATTTTTTTGATAAAAAGCAAAAGGCCGATAGCCTCGCTGGTTTTATGTATAATCTACCTAAAGAGCCGAGCTTATTGGGAAAAATGTTTGGTAATGAAAATACCTTCAGGATTATCTATTTTCTTATATTTTTGTTCTTCATCGTCTTTGGACTAAATGGATTTCGGTAAACTATGCCGCATTTAGCCGTTGAATTATAGAGTTTTGGCTCTGGCCTTCGACTTTATCAACCGCTATTTTTAAAGCCTCAAAGCAGCGTGCATCAATTGCTGTTCCAACGCTTTGCCCAATAATTTCAAGTGCTTTTTCAATACTCATAGCTGCGCGATATGGCCTATCGGCGGTAAGAGCGTCAAAAAAATCGGCAATTGAAATTATGCGGGTTTCAAAAGCAATTTCGCTCTCGCTCAATTGATGGGGATAGCCCTTGCCATCTAGTCTTTCGTGATGCGCGCCAGCAATTTTTGCAAGTTCGCTAAAGGCACTAATGCGCGAAAGGATAGTCTCGGTATGAAGCGCATGATCTTTCATCAATTGCCATTCTTCGTCATCAAGCTTTCCGGGCTTATCAAGAATTGTATTTGAAACCCCAAGCTTGCCAACATCATGAAGAAGTGCCGCACGCTTTATCCAACGCCGCTTTGCTTCACCTAGGCCAAGGCTTTCGGCAATCATATCGGCATATAGCGCAACTCGCGCCGAATGACCGCCTGTATATGGGCTTTTGCTATCGACAACTTGGCCAAATGCTTCGGCTATATCGTCGAGGAAATCATCATCAATATCAAAATCATCTTGGGCGGGCGCAAGTTCAAAAACTATTTCTTCAATATCCTGGCGCTCTAATTCTTGCCAAAATCTATCGTGAAATGACACATTTAAAAATGCCTCTACCATATCGGGGTCAAACCAAGTGCCGCTTCGTTTTTGTGCTTCGCGAATTGCGGCGTCTTTTCCCTCGCTACTATGGAATACATCAATTATTTGCGCCAAAAGCGCGATGCGCGAAAGTGGCGATATTGCTTTTCCAATAAGGCCATGGGGCTGTCCCTTGCCATCCCAATGTTCATCAAGATCGTGAATGCCGCGCGCTACATCTTCGCCAAAGCGCAATTTACGGGCAATATCCGCGCCTCTTGTGCACCTAGTTTCGATTAATTCATGCGAAATCTGGCTGCCGTTTTGGAAGATATTGAAAATCGCACGAAATCTTTCAGAAAGATTTGATTTTAGGCCCGTATGCGAAATAATAAAGCCCATCACGCTTGATAGGCCGGTATCGATTTCTTTGAATTTGCGCTTAAAGTTGAGGTCATTTGTAAGGTAAAGTTCGCAAATCCGCGCGGCATTCGATGAACATCCTAAATCCTTTAAAAGGCAGGTATAATATAATTCCCATAATTGATGTTCGGTAAAGCCTAGTTCTTGGCCGATTTTGGTGCCAATATAGCAAACTCTTATGCAATGGCCCGCTGGCTGACCCTCGGTCATATCAAGGGCATAAGACAAAGCGCCCAAAACTTCATGAATCTTGAGTGATTTGGCATTTATTTGCGGTAATTGCGGCGCGGCGCGAGTATTGTCCATTTCACCAAACTAGCACACAAACCCTAAAATATGATTGATTTTCTAGTTTTGGCGATGCACCGCAAATGGCGAAAATGCCTGTGTAATCGGCATAATTTCAATCGTATTTACATTAATATGGCTAGGTAGTTTAAGGATATTTTCAATCGTTAGGGCAATATCATCGGCACTTAGCGGATTTGCGCCTTGATAGACTTTTGCCGCCGCATTTTTATCACCCTTGAAGCGCACTTCTGAAAATTCGGTTTCACACATTCCAGGTTCAACGCAAGTAACGCGAATATTTTTGCCCAATAAATCGGCGCGCAAATTTAATGAAAATTGATGGACAAACGCTTTGGTTGCGCCATATACATTGCCGCCCGGATAGGGATAAGATCCAGCTATCGAGCCAACATTTACAATATCGCCTCTATTATTCGTAACCATCACCTCGAGGATTCGGCGCGTTAGTTTTACTAGCCCGCTAATATTGGTCGCAATCATTGTGTCCCAATCGCTTTGGCTTGCCTCATGCGCACCCTTAAGACCAAGCGCAAGTCCCGCATTATTGAAAAGTATATCAATATTTGCGAATTCAGGCGGCAAATTATCGATTGTCTTATCAATCGATTGCGGATTGGTAACATCAAGTTCGCGCACTAATAAATTGGGATTGGCACATTCTTTCTCAAAATCTGCAAGTCTGTCACGCCTGCGTCCGGTCGCAATTACTTTGCCGCCCGCAGCTAAAATACGCCGTGCAAGCGCCTGCCCAAAGCCCGAAGTTGCACCGCTTATAAATGCGGTTTTATTATTGGCCCAATTATTGCCGTTTTTCGAATTATCCATTGATTAGCTACCAAAAACTATGCAATTGCATAATTGGACGCAGCCTGTCTATACTAGATTTGTAATTAATCCAGTAGGGGTTCGGTTAGGGAAAAGCCGCCGCGCAACTGTTTGCGGGTCGAGGCCGAAAGCATTCGCGGCAGTGCCGGCTATAAGACCATTTAAATCATTAGTTGGTTTTAAATCGCGGTTTTCATATAAATCAGAGCTGCGTAATCACGGCCAATCAGCAATTATTTTACTAGTTTTGACCTTGCCGCCCAAAACCATAGCACAGGCGCCAGTTCCATGATCTGTGCCGCCGGTTCCATTGGCGGCTGCGGTGCGGCCAAATTCAGTTGCAACCAATATCACGGTATTTTTCCATTCATTTCCCATGCCGCTCTTTAGTGCGCCTACTAAATCGTCCAAATCTTTTAGTGCACGCTGGAGGCGGCCTTCTTGGCCAAAATGCGTGTCCCAGCCATTGGTTTCTATCATGGCAATTCTTGGGCCATTGGCGCGGCTAAGGAAAGTTGCCGCCAAAGAACCTGTTGCTGCAGCGCCAGCACCGTTTGCACGGCTTGCAGTTTCATTGGTCGCATTTGCCATATTAAAAAGCCCGTATAATTGGGGATCTTTTTCATACATATTTGACACGCGTGAAAGAAAATCATGATTGGCGTCTGGCAATTGGCTCGGGGCATATGAAGTTACGGGATTCGCGCCACGCAATCCCAAAGGTATTGTTGGCGAAAATGCAATCGGTGCTTCGGGTGATTTTGGCAAAAGTCCGACCAAACGGTTAAGCCAGCCATTATCAAGCTCATAGGCACGAGAACCGCCTGATTCTAAAATATTCTGCCCATCAAAATGCGATCTTTCGCGATAAGGGCTTGCAATTGCGTGGACAAAACTTGCATTTTGGTTTTGGTAAAGTGCGCCAATATTTTTAAGGCTCGGGTGCAGAGCAAACATTCCATCAAGCTTGAGAGCAGTTTTTTGCTCTATTGCTAATGCACCGCGCAAATTCCAATATTGCGGATCTGCATAGGGAATAAGCGTATTAAGTC
>CAYTWK010000143.1:0-5590 GCA_964442095.1 uncultured Caulobacteraceae bacterium
AGCTGCCGTATGAAGTGAAATATGTAAATATTGGCGCAGGTGAGCAATTTACGCCGGAATTTTTGGCGATTAGCCCTAATGGACGTATGCCAGCAATCATCGACCACAATAGCCCCGATGGAAAGCCGCTATCAGTTTTCGAATCTGGTGCTATTCTTTGGTATTTGGCCGAACGCTATGGCAAATTTAACGGCAAAGACGTGCGCGAAAAAATTGCAATTGCCGAATGGCTAATGTGGCAAATGGCGGGCCTTGGCCCAATGAGTGGGCAGGCAAGCCATTTTACCAATTATGCGCCAAAACTGGTCGATGATCCTAAACTTATTGAATATGGCCTAAACCGCTATGTGGCGGAAACTAAACGGCTTTGGGGGGTTATGGATACACGGCTTTCAAAAGTCGAATATCTGGCCGGTGAATATTCAATTGCCGATATGGCATGTTTCCCATGGATTAGAGCCAAGGATTTTATTGGCCAAAGCTTTGATGGCTTTCCAAACCTTTTGGCTTGGTATGATAAAATCAAAGACCGAGAGGCGGTGGTAAGAGGTATGGCAGTTGGCGCGGAAAAACGCCGCGATCAAAGCACTCTATCCAAAGAAGAATTAGAAGAACAAGCAAAGAATTTGTT
Organism: uncultured Caulobacteraceae bacterium; assembly: GCA_964442095.1. Classification (GTDB taxonomy): domain Bacteria; phylum Pseudomonadota; class Alphaproteobacteria; order Caulobacterales; family Aquidulcibacteraceae; genus Pseudaquidulcibacter. Next base: position 632 of record CAYTWK010000143.1, read on the forward strand.
TGGAAAGAAATAGATTTTCGTATTTAAATAATTGCCAAATGACCCAAGACGCGCGAAATTTGCGTTCGCGCGTCTTGGTTTGTTTGCTTGCTTAATTAAATTAGACCTTCGGCCCTTAATGCGGCAATAGTTGACGGGCGCGATCCTATATTTGCTTGAAACGCTGCCAAGTTTGGATAAGGTGCCAAATCAATACCTACGAATTTAGTCCAATTGGTAACTGTGAAAAGATATGCATCAGCGATTGTGAAATTATCACCAGTAAAGAATTTGCGGCCATCGGATAGCTCTTTTTCAATGAATTCAAGCCGCGCAATAACATTATTCTTGGCAAATTCTTTCACTGCTGGGTCTGCGGTAGGGTGAAAAAGCGGGCTAAAGGCTTTGTGATATTCAGACGAAATGAAATTTAGCGCCGCGACTAATTTTGCGCGCGCAATTGTGCCTGCGGCGGGCGCAAGGTTTTTATCAGGGTTATTATCGGCCAAATATTGGGTAATCGCGACGCCTTCGGTAAGGATTGTGCCATCATCGAGAGCCAAAGTTGGGACTTGGCCCTTTGGGTTAATTGCAAAAAAATCATCGCCATTTTCGGTCTTTTTTGCGCGCACATCGGTTTTGATGGTTTCGGCATCAAGGCCAAGTTCTTTAAGGACAATGTGTGGTGCAAGCGAGCAAGCGCCTGGGGAGTAATATAATTTCATTTTTTTCTCCATTGATAGTATTTGATATAATGCCAAGCCAGTTTTGTAAGGCTAGTCATGACTTAGGAACAAAAGTTACATTTGTAAATATGGTAACTTTATGTTACCTGCCTAATTAGGTATCAATTTGGTAACCCAAATCGAACTTTGCAAAAAGGAAATTGAAATGGCATTGAAAATTCGACCCAAAAAACAGGTTAAGGCCGAAAGTGCAATGCATGAGAAATGCGCGATTGGCGAATGTATGGCGCTGCTTGGTGGCGCTTGGACGCCAAACCTAATCTGGAATCTTACCGATGGGCCTAGAAGGTTTAGCGAATTAAAAATCTATTTGAAGCCAATTTCGTCAAAAATGCTAAGCCAAAGGCTAAAGGATTTAGAAGAAAAAGGCGTTATTAGCCGAGCGGTAAAAGACACCAGCCCGCCAAGCGTTGAATATGAATTGTCCGAATTGGGGCGCGAATTATTGCCTGCAATTATTCAAATTGCGAAAGTTGGCGCAAAACTCAAAACTAAGCAAAATGATGTGGTTTGAACCTACGCGGTCAAACTGATTTGCTATTAAAACAAGACAATGCTATTTGGGGCCATTCTGAATAGCCTATCTTGGAAACTATTCGCCAGTTTTGGTTCGTTTTTTCCTTTATTAACACTGTTAAGATACCCGCCAATGCGATGTCCGTTTTGGCAAACAATTGTTTTTAAAGGACAATATATTATGATTACTGGTACAGTTAAATTTTTCAATTCCGATAAAGGTTATGGCTTCATCGCTCCTGAGAGCGGCGGCGATGATGCATTCGTTCACATTTCAGCCGTAGAACGCGCCGGTATGCGCACTTTGGAAAAAAACCAAAAAGTTTCTTATGAGCTTGAGACAGATCAACGCGGCAAAACTTCTGCGGTAAATCTTCAAGAAGCTTAATAGGCCATTTGGCATAAAATTGCCATTTGCAGCCCGCGAATAAGCCACACTCTAATGGTTAGGGTGGAGCGAAAATGGTGATTTTAGAGAAACGAAGCGCAGTGCACATTGGTGCATGAGCATCGTATCGCAAAAAATTGCCTTTTGCAGCCCACCATAACCTTTAGAGACTAGTCGGGCGCGAGGCGGTATCCTTGGCCGCGTATAGTTTGTAAATACTGCGGCTCTGAACTATCGGGTTCAAGTTTGCGCCGCAGCCTTGTTACTTGGACATCAATAGATCTGTCGGCGGCGACACCTGCTTTGCGCGCCAATTCTTCGCGCGTTATAGTTGCGCCCATTCGCGCGCATAATTCACGCATCAAGGATTTTTCGGCCTCTGTAAGGCGGACTAATTCGCCATTTCGCCTTAATTCTTCGCGCAATAAATCATATTCGCTTTCACCAAAGCTGACCTTTTCCGCAATTGGCGCTGGTTTTAGGCGCCGCAATATATTGGCAAGCCTTAAAGATAATTCTTCAGGTTCAAATGGCTTGGCGAGATAATCATCAGCGCCTGCCCCAAGCCCTTCTATGCGGTCTTGGGTTTCGCCGCGCGCCGTCAAAAGCAAAATCGGCGTATCGCGTTCGGCGCGTATAGCGCGGGTTAGGCTGATGCCATTTTCGCCCGGCATCATAATATCAAGGATTGCAAGGTCAAATTCAATATTATCAAAAAGCATGCGCGCTCTACTCGCGTCTGCGGCAGTCGTGACAATATAGCCCTTTTGACGCAAATAACGCTGTAAAAGGTCCCGAATTCTATCGTCATCATCAACTACAAGAATATGCGCATTATTTTTTGTCATTGTGATTCCGCTTGTGTTTCTTCTTTAAAATTTGGTGTTTCGAGTATCGACCATAAAACTTGGTCGGAGCCATAAACCGCATCCGCACCAGATTGGCGATAGGCGCGGGTTAATAAAGCGCGCATGTCACGGCCCAATTCATTATTAAGGACAAATCCAGCTTCGCTAAGACTAAGGATTTGCCTTCGCCTATCGCGCCTATCGGATTTTCTCTCAATAAGGCCTTTGGCCTCCAGGGTTCTTAGGGTTTTGGTTAGTGCCTGTTTGGTTACATCAAGTCTTAGGCATAGATTTAGGACACTATCTTCTTTTGCGCCCAATGATAATAGAACCTTGGCTTCGGCCCATGTAAGGGCAAAATTATTCCGCGCATTTTGCGATTGGCTTTTTAGTTTTGCAGCCGCTTCTAATATTGCCACCATACCAATTTGCAATTCCTCTTTACGAAGGAATAGCCGCGAATAGTTTTCGCTATCCGGTAGGTTCTTTGTGAAAGGGTTGTTTACTGCCATAAGTTTACTTATTTTTGCTCTAATTTATTGCAGATTAATTGAAATGCTCCGATAAGAACATAATATAAAACACTATTTCATTTCAAAAGGTAAGACAATGGATTTCATTCCCTATGACGATCGTGACGGCTGGATTTGGATGGACGGTAGCTTCATTCCATGGCGAGAAGCGAAAATCCACGTCTTGACCCATGGCCTTCATTATGGCTCGAGCGTCTTCGAAGGCGAGCGCGCCTATAATGGCAAAATCTTTGAAAGCCGCCGTCACACGGAGCGTTTGATGCGCTCCGCGGAAATTTTGGGTATGAAGCCAGCCTTTAGCGTTGACGACATTGAAGCTGCTAAAAAGGAAGCAATGGCGAAAAACGGCTTTGAAGATTGCTATGTTCGCCCTCTAATGTGGCGTGGCTCTGAAATGATGGGTGTATCAGCGCAACAAAATACGATTCGCGCCGCGATTGCGGTTTGGCATTGGGGCAATTATTTTGCCGATAAAATGCAGGGCATCCGCATGACAAATGCCAAATGGCGTAGGCCTGATCCCTTGACTGCACCATGCGAAGCGAAAGCTGCGGGGCTTTATATGATTTGCACCGATAGTAAGCACGTCGCCGAAGCGGCGGGATATGCCGATGCTTTAATGCTTGATTATCGCGGTCATGTTGCCGAAGCGACAGGCGCAAATATTTTCTTTGTTCAAGATGGGGCAATCCACACCCCGACACCAGATTGCTTTTTAAACGGCATTACGAGGCAAACCGTAATTGGCCTTGCGCGCGATAAAGGCTATGAAGTAGTTGAGCGCACAATTATGCCCGAAGAGCTTGGCAATTTTAGCGAATGTTTCATTACCGGAACCGCCGCCGAAGTTACACCTGTTAAAGAAATTGCGGGAACAATGTATCAACCAGGGCGCGTTTGCGAAGACTTGGTTACGACCTATGAAGCTCTAGTTCGTAAATAAATGAAGGCGAAATATTGGCTTTTTCTTTTCTCTATTTGCGCTATCGCCAATATTTCCGGCGAAGTCATAAATGGCGATCTATTGGCTAATATTTCAAAGCCGCTTTTAATGCCGCTTTTGGGGGTTTTTGCCTTTCAAAAGGCGCGCGAAAACGGCCTTGCAATGCCCAAAGCACTAATTGGCGCATTATTCTTTTCGTGGCTCGGTGATGTTATTCTAATGACGGGCGCTTTTGTGTTTGGGCTGGTGGCGTTTTTAATCGCCCATATTTTTTATATTGCACTTAATTTGCGAACGCGGCCAATATTTAGCTTTGATTTGAAAACCGCAATTTTTATGACCCCTTTATTATTGTTTTCTGGCTATATGCTAAGCCAGATAGCAAAAACCTCGCCAATAATGATGGCGCCGGTTTCTCTATATTCGACAATCCTATGCGCTTTATTTTATACTGGTTTGGTCGCGGCTAAATCACTGCCCAAAGCGGAAAGCCAAGTCTTAATGGCAGGTATTATTCTTTTTATCTTTTCAGACAGCCTAATTGCAATAAATCGCTTTATTGCACCCTTTGAAGGGGCAGGGGCGATGATTATGGCCACTTATATAATCGCGCAATATTTGCTGGTGAGGGCGAATTTGCGCCCAATTGCGGACGCAAAAACCCCTAGCCATTAGATTGGTGAGCTTTAGATTCTAAAACTCTATTTGCGTGCCAAATACGATTGTCCTTGAAAGATAATGGCCGAATTTATAATCGCTATAATTATTATTGAAGCGGATATCGGATTGATTTTTTCTGTCAAAGAGATTGTTTATATTGAGATAGAATATTGGCGTTAATTTATCGCCCAATTTATATCTTTGAATATAATTCATATCTAGGCTTTGGTAATCACCCATTTGTTCGGTGTATCGTTTTCCATAAATCGGTGTGACGTCGCCCAATCTATCAAATCCAGTTCCAATCGGAAGCGAATAGGTTTGGCCGCTCATAATTGTATAATTG
>CAYTWK010000144.1:0-1205 GCA_964442095.1 uncultured Caulobacteraceae bacterium
GACGCAATCGATTATGTGAAAGAAAACGACATTCAAAATGTCAAACTTGGGATTTTTGATATTGATGGGGTTTGCCGCGGCAAATACTTAAACCAAGAAAAATTTATCTCAGCCGTGAAAAATGGCTTCGCCTTTTGCGATGTAGTTTTGGGTTGGGATAGTAATGATCAATTATACGATAATGTAAAATTCACAGGCTGGCACACGGCATACCCCGACGCACCTGCGCGCATTGTGCCCGATACTATGCGGCTATTGCCGTTAGAGGGCGGTATTCCATTTTTCATCGGCGAGTTTTCGGACGCACCCGAAAAGCTCTGCCCGCGCGGTCTTTTAAGACGTGTATTAGCCAAGGCAGACGATATGGGCTTTAAAGCCACCACCGCCGCCGAGTTTGAGTTTTTTGTCTTCGAAGAAACACCCGAAAGCGTGCGTGAAAAGAATTATCAGAACCTCAAAAACCTAACACCGGGCTATTTTGGCTATTCGGTTTTGCGTTCATCGGTTCATTCTGATGTTTACCACGAGCTTTTGGAAATGTGCCGCATTATGGATATGGAAATCGAGGGGCTGCATACCGAAACTGGCCCCGGTGTCCTAGAGGCGGCAATTAAATATGATGAGGCACTAAAAAGCGCCGATAAAGCTGCGCTATTTAAAACTTTCACTAAAATAATGATGCAGCAGCGCGGCCTAATGGCAACCTTTATGGCGCGTTGGAGCAATGATTGGCCCGGCCAATCGGGGCATTTGCATATGTCTTTGGCAGACAAAAAATCTGGTAAATCGGTTTTTTATGACGGCAAAAAGCAATATAATATGTCCGATACTATGCGCCATTTTGTGGGTGGGCAGCAAAGACTATTGCCCGATATTTTGGCCATGATTGCGCCAACAGTTAATTCCTATACCCGCCTTGTGCCAGGGCTTTGGGCGCCAACTTCGGCAACATGGGGCTATGAAAACCGCACAACTGCGCTGCGTGTAATTGGCGGTTCGGAAAAATCGCAACGCGTTGAAGTGCGCATCGCCGCCGCCGATATAAACCCATATATAGCAATGGCCGCAGGGATTGGCGCGGGGCTTTGGGGTATTGAAAACAAAGTCGAACCAGAAGCCGCAATCGAAGGCAATGCATATGCAATCGATGAAACCCGCAAAGAGCGAAGGCTCCCGACCACTCTAACCGAGGCGGCCGAAAGGCT
>CAYTWK010000144.1:1305-5115 GCA_964442095.1 uncultured Caulobacteraceae bacterium
AAACCCGCAAAGAGCGAAGGCTCCCGACCACTCTAACCGAGGCGGCCGAAAGGCTCTTGGCTTGCGGCCCCGCGCGCGAAATCTTCGGGACCGATTTCATAGAGCATTATGCGCAAACAAGAATTTGGGAAGAGCGCGAAGCGCGGAAAGCTATAACAGATTGGCAACTCGCTCGCTATTTTGAGATTATATAAATTGCGGTTCTTTTGCGCTGTGAGTTTTAGGTCTTTAACCTATTCAACTTTTATCGCTTTCAATGCCTCTAACGCTCTTTCGCGCGCGAAATTGTGTTCGACTATTGGTTTTGGATAATTATCTCCAAGTTTTACGCCTGCGCGCGCTAATATGTGCGGTTCTGCATCAAAGGGGCAATGGATAAATTCATCGGGGACTTTTGATAATTCGGGCACCCATTTTCTTACATATTCGCCAGATGCATCAAATTTCTTGCCCTGTAAAATGGGGTTAAAAATCCGAAAATAGGGTGCGGCATCCATGCCGCAACCGGCCACCCATTGCCAGCTTGCCGAATTACTCGCTAGATCCCCATCAAGCAAACAATCCCAAAACCATTTTGCGCCAAACTGCCATTCAATAAGCAAATGCTTGATTAGGAAGCTTGCGACAATCATGCGCACGCGATTATGCATATATCCGGTTTCCCATAATTGGCGCATGCCGGCATCGACAATTGGATAGCCAGTTTGCCCGCGCTGCCATGCACGCAAATTTTGCGTCTTTTCCGCGCTTTCGTGCGCCCATGGAAAGTTTTCATATTGCTCTTTCATGGGTCGCTCTGGCATATTTGGATAGCGGTTCAAAAGGTGATAGGAAAATTCACGCCAGCCGACTTCGGCCAAAAATTTATAGTAATTATCAGTTGGGCTTGGCGTGATTTCATGGATTTTTTGCCAAATCTGCGCGGGGCTTATTTCGCCAAAGCGCAAATGCGGCGATAGATAGCTAGTCGAATTTTGCGCAGGAATATCGCGGCCATTTGAATAGTTTTCAATACGCGGAAGAAAATCTTCAAATTTTCTATGCGCTGCCTTTTCGCCAATAGTTTTTGGAAAACCAGTGCTCCAGTCAGGCTTTGTTGGCAGTAATTTCCAAGAATCTAATTCATCACTTTCTATTCCAGTTACGCACTCAAACTGCTCGGGTGGTGGTAATGGCGCGCGCACATATTCAGAGGCGAAAACAGCCTTGAAAAATGGCGTATAGATTTGAAAATCATTGCCCGATTTATTTTTTAGCCTTTCGGGCTCGATTAAAAGATTTCCCGCAAAGCGCTTAAATTCTAGCCCTTCGCTCTGTGATATTTCATGTAATTGATTTTCAAGATTAACCGCCCATGGTTCATAATTTCTAAGGGCATAAATCGCGCTTGCGTTTTGCGCTTTGGCTATTTCTAATAGATTGATGATCGTATCACCGCGGCGCAAAATCAGTGCTGGCAAATCATTTTTCAAAGACGTTAAGGAGTGATGCAGCCAATATTTTTGCGCAGCACCATAATCCCAATCCCCCATCGCGGCGCTATCATAAATAAAAACAGGAATAATTGGCACGCCAATTTTGGCCGCATTATAGAGTGCGGCATGATCCTTTATTCGCAAATCATTGCGAAACCAAACAATTATAGGCGCTTTCATTGGGGCTTCAATATTCGTCATTTTAATTTCATGCTAGCTTTTTATTGTAAGTTTCATTACGATTTGGATTTGGCAATAGTTTAATGGAGCGGCGTAAATGGCTGTATTAGGATTCGGAGTATTTATTCGCGCAAAAGATAAAAATGCGCTCGCTGATTGGTATCGTGATTTTCTTGGGATTGACATTCATAAAGAATATTTATTTGCAAATCTTGACCCAAAACCAATGGCTGCGCTGCCGAATTCGGCGCAAGTTTTCACTCTAATGTCTGAAGATAGCGAGTATTTTGAGCCCTCAAAATCGAGCTTTATGCTCAATTTGTGCGTCGATAATATCGAAGAAATGACTAAAGACCTAAAAGCACGTGGCATTGAGATTTTATGGCAAGATTTTAATGGTGAATATGGCAAATTCGCCCATATTTTGGATATTGAAAACAATAAAATTGAGCTTTGGCAGCCACCGAAATAATAGTAAAAGTATTGAATAATTCGCTTTGAATCAAACATGGTATTTGTTATAACAAACAAAACCAATAATTTTCCAAGGAAAACAAATGTCAGAAATTATTTGCACTTCGCCAATTGATGGTAGCGTTTATAATCGGCGCCCAACTTTTAGCACGGAGGCAATTGAGGCTGCGCTAAAAACTGCCCGCGCCGCGCAAAAAGAATGGGCAATGGTAGATGTCGAAACTCGGGCGAAAATAGTTTTTGAGTTTAAAGATGCTATGCTTTCTATGGCTGCCGAAATGGTTCCAGAGATTGCGTGGCAAATGGGGCGACCGGTTCGCTATGGCGGCGAATTTGGCCCAATGGCGGCGCGCGTTGATTTTATGACGCAAAATGCGAAAGAGTTTCTAGCGCCCGTAATTCCGCCCGATGAAATGGCGGGCATAGAGCGCTTTATAGAGCGCGCACCACTCGGGATAGTTTTTACAATCGCACCTTGGAATTACCCATATTTGACGGCGGTTAATTCAATCATTCCGGCCCTAATCGCGGGTAATGCAGTAATATTAAAACATGCCGCACAAACCATTTTAGTCGGTGATAGGTTCCAAGAGGCGTTTGATAAAACCGGCCTTCCAAAAGGGCTTTTTCAGACGCTGGCATTAACCCATGGCGATACTACAAAAATTATCGCTTCAAATTCTGTTGATTTGGTTTGTTTTACTGGCTCAACCAGCGCGGGTCAAATAATTGAACGCGCGGGCGCGGGCACTTTTACTAATATTGGCCTCGAGCTTGGCGGCAAAGATCCTGCCTATGTTCGCGCGGACGTCAATCTTGAACACGCTATTGAAAATTTGGTCGATGGCGCTTTTTATAATAGCGGTCAATGCTGTTGCGGCATAGAACGGATTTATGTTCATGAAAGCCAATTCGATGATTTTGTCGATGGTTTCCAAAGCCTTGTATCGGGCTATGTATTGGGTAATCCGCTCGATGAGGCGACTACACTTGGCCCTATGGCACAGGTCAAAACTGCCGATATTGTTCGCGCTCAAATTGCCGAGGCTGAATATGCAGGTGCACAATTATTAATCGATACTTCAAAGTTTAAAGCGGATACCGGCGAGGGGACATATCTTGCGCCACAAGTTCTGGTTAATGTTGATCATTCCATGCGTGTAATGGTCGAAGAGAGCTTTGGCCCCGTGGTAGGGATAATGAAAGTCAGTTCTGATGAAGAGGCCATTAAACTGATGAATGATAGCGATTATGGCTTAACCGCAAGTATTTGGACCAAAGATATTGCCGCCGCAAAATCCATAGGCCAAAAAGTAGAAACTGGAACCGTCTATGCCAATCGTTGTGATTATCTAGATCCAGCTTTGGCTTGGACTGGCGTTAAAGAAACAGGACGCGGCGCAACATTATCGAAAATTGGCTATGAGATGTTAACGAGGCCAAAATCATTTCACCTAAGGAAAATATAAATGGCCCAAGTTGGAAATTGGAACTACCCTACAAGTGTTAAATTTGGTGCGGGCCGCATCAAAGAGCTACCAGAGCATTGCAAAACGCTTGGCATAAATGCTCCACTTATTGTGACTGATGGTGGCCTTGTTAATTTGCCAATGATTAAGGACGCATTGGCAAACCTTAAGGCGGCTGGCCTTAATGCGGGAGTATTTAGCGACGTTAGGCC
>CAYTWK010000144.1:5125-5576 GCA_964442095.1 uncultured Caulobacteraceae bacterium
GCGAAAATGTTGATGCGGGCGTTGCGGCATTTAAGGCCGGCCTTCATGATGGCGTAATTGCCTTTGGCGGCGGCTCCGCACTAGATGTTGGCAAAGTGATTGCCTTTATGTCTGGCCAAACGCGCCCGATTTGGGATTTTGAAGATATAGGTGATTGGTTCACACGCGCGGATCCAAAAGGCATTGCGCCGATTATTGCGGTTCCAACAACTTCGGGCACAGGTTCGGAGGTTGGGCGCGCAGGGGTCATAACTGATGCGAGTAATCACACCAAAAAAATAATTTTCCATCCAAAAATTATGCCGTCAATAACTCTTTGCGACCCCGAACTAACTATCGGATTGCCGCCTCATATAACTGCCGCAACTGGCATGGATGCACTTTCTCACGCCTTAGAGGCATATTGCGCACCAGGTTTTCACCCCCAAGCTGACGGAATTGCCATTGAAAG
>CAYTWK010000145.1:0-5569 GCA_964442095.1 uncultured Caulobacteraceae bacterium
GCCGCTTGGTTTTGGATCCGGGCGAATTTTATATTTTAGCATCTGCTCCTGGGCTAATAATTGAAAAACATTTGGCGGCTGAAATGGTGGCAACTGCAGAAGATTTAGGTGAGTTTCGTGCCCATTATGCAGGTTTTTTTGACCCTGGCTTTGGGCCAAATCAAAGCCAAAAAGGTGCGCGCGGCGTTCTAGAGGTGCGTGGGCGCGATGTGCCATTTGTCCTTGAGCATGGGCAACCGGTCGCAAGATTAATCTATGAAGAATTGTGCGGAACGCCCGATAAATATTATGGCGAATCTGGTTCCCATTATCAGGGCCAAGGGCTTAAATTATCAAAACTATTCAAGGCATGGGAATAGGGGTGCGAATAATGAATAAAATTATTTCGCATTCGCCGATTGATGGGTCAATATTGGGCGAAGTCACTAGCACACCCATTTCTGAAATAGATATAATTTGCCAAAATGCGTCAATAGCGCAAAAGGCTTGGCGGCAAATTCCAGCACCAAGGCGCGGTGAATTTGTGCGAATTTGGGGCGAAATTTTGCGCGCAAAAAAGCACGAAATCGCCAGTATGGTAACCCTAGAAGCGGGAAAAATCACTTCCGAAAGTCTTGGAGAAGTCCAAGAAATGATTGATATGGCCGATTTTGCCACCGGACTTTCGCGCCAATTGCATGGGCTTGTGATTGCCTCCGAGCGGCCAAAGCATCACCTCCTCGAGCGTTATAAACCATTGGGTGTAGTATTAATTATTTCGGCATTTAATTTCCCAGTTGCAGTTTTTGCATGGAATGCGGCATTGGCGCTAATTTGCGGCAATTCTATTATTTGGAAGCCTTCGGAAAAAACCCCGCTTTGTGCAAAAATAGTTCATGAAAGTCTTTTGGAAGCGGCCGAGAAATTTGGCCTTGATGCGCCCATAAATCTATTCCAATTAGTTCAAGGCGGCGCAGATATTGGCGGCGCACTTGTTGATAATGAAAATATTGCTTTGGTCTCAGCAACAGGCTCTAGCCGAATGGGGCAATTGGTGGCGCAAAGCTGCGCCAAGACTTTTAAGCGCACGCTTCTTGAACTTGGGGGCAATGGCGCAGCAATTGTTCGCCCTAGCGCGGATTTGGATTTAGCGCTTCGGGCAATTGTATTTGCAGCAGTTGGAACCGCCGGCCAAAGATGCACAACCCTGAGGCGATTGATAGTTGCGCCGCAAATCAAGGACAGGCTCTTGGGCGCACTAATAAAGGCCTATGGTTCATTGAAAATTGGCGATCCGCGCGAAGACGGGGTTTTGATCGGCCCATTGATTGATGAGCTGGCATTCGAAAATATGCAAAATGCGATTAGCCAAGCCACTAAAGAAGGCGGTAAATTAGTTTGTGGTGGTGATAGAATTCAATCAAATGGTGGGGTTTATGTAAAACCCGCAATAATTGAAATGCCAAGACCGAGCGCCATTACAAAGCATGAAACCTTTGCGCCAATTTTATATATACTAGAGGCTGAAACTTTAGAAGGCGCGATAGAGATTAATAATAATGTCCCCCAAGGGCTAAGTAGCGCAATTTTTACCAATGATATGCGTGAAGCCGAGACTTTCCTTTCTGAAACCGGCTCCGATTGTGGTATTGCCAATGTTAATATCGGCACATCGGGCGCGGAAATCGGCGGTGCTTTTGGCGGTGAAAAAGAAACTGGCGGAGGCCGCGAAGCTGGGTCTGATGCTTGGAAAGCCTATATGGTGCGGCAAACCCAGACGATAAATTATGGCCAAGCTTTGGCTTTGGCGCAGGGCGTAGAATTTAATTTATAGCCATAATTCGCAAGCCGCGCCTAAAAAACAGGCATATAGCGCCGAAAACGCACATAAAACGCTTGCAAGGCAAAGCTTTTTGTCATTCTATACCATGTCGCTAATCATAATACTTTTGGTATTTTGAAAATTGGCTAGTGGGGAGGAGAGATAGTGGCCAAGCAATCGTCAGTTTTCGACGAAATGTCAGGTTTTGCGGGAAAACCAGACTATAAGCGCGCTGATGCGCGTATCGGCTACGAAAAAATCAAAGAATGGCTAAAAAATACTTCCTTAGATGAATTAAAATCGAGGCATGCCGCTGCGGAAGTAACATTTAGAAAATCTGGCATAACCTTTGCGGTTTATTCCGACCAAGACGCTGAAGAGAGAATTATCCCGTTTGATATTATACCGCGAATAATTGCCCATAAAGAATGGGAAATGCTTGAGAAGGGGCTAAAACAACGCGCCAGAGCGATAAATCTTTTTCTCCAAGATATTTATGGCAAGCAAGACATTTTAAAGGCAAATATTATTCCACCCGAATTAATTTTGGCAAATCCGCAATTTCGCTTGCAAATGACAAATATCAAGCCACCACATAATGTCTGGTCGCATATTTCTGGTATTGATCTAGTGCGCACTGATGCCGATAAATTTTTTGTCCTTGAAGATAATGCGCGCACTCCATCGGGTGTTTCTTATATGCTTGAGAACCGCGAGGCGACCCAAAAGCTATTTCCTGCCTTGGTTGGTGCGCATAAAATTCGCCCCGTTGAGAACTATCCCGATGCGCTTTTGGCTATGTTGCGTTCGGTTGCGCCGAAAACCGCGCCTGCGGATCCAAACATTGTTGTCATGACCCCTGGGCCATTTAATTCGGCATTTTATGAACATAGCTTTTTGGCCGACAAAATTGGCGTTGAACTCGTGGAGGGTAATGATCTTTTTGTAAAGGACAATAAAGTCTATATGCGCTCGACTTATGGGCCGCAAAAGATTGATGTAATCTATCGCCGCGTTGATGACGATTTTATAGATCCATTATGGTTTGACCCCAATTCAATGCTTGGTGTTCCCGGCCTTATGAATGCATATGCATCAGGAAACGTTACAATTGTTAATGCGCCAGGAACAGGAATTGCCGATGATAAAGCGATATATTCCTATATGCCGGAAATTATTCGCCATTATTGCGCCGAAGATGCAATAATTCCGAATGTTGAAACCTTTAGATGCCGCGAGCCAAAGGCTTTGAAATATGTACTGGCCAATCTTGAAAAATTAGTTGTTAAATTGGTTGATGGATCTGGCGGCTATGGCATGTTAGTAGGGCCAACCGCATCTAAAAAGGAGATTGCGAGTTTTCGTAAGGGGCTCGAAGCGCAGCCGCACCGTTTTATTGCACAGCCGACTTTGGCGCTTTCATCATGCCCAACTCTTTGTGGAAATGACATCGAGCCGCGCCATGTTGATTTACGGCCCTTTATTTTAACTGGCGCAAAAGAAACGACAATTGTTCCAGGTGGTCTAACGCGAGTTGCGCTAAATAAGGGTTCATTGGTAGTCAATTCATCACAAGGTGGCGGTACAAAAGATACTTGGGTATTAGAAGACTATAAGGGAGGGGCTTAATGTTATCGCGCGCCGCCTCAAGTCTTTATTGGATTGGTCGCCACATAGAACGCGCAGATTTTACTGCGCGCCTTATTGATGCGGCGCAGAAATTCGACATTCTGCCAAACTCGGATGGCATTAGTGGCATGAAATCCGCTTTTGAAGCGTCAGGCGCGAAATATATATGCCCGGTTGATATTGAAAACCTTTCAAGCGACGAAATGATTAAATTCCTTAGCTTTGATGAGATTAATCCAAGCTCGATTTATTCATGCCTTACAAAGGCGCGAAATGACGCGCGAAGCGTTAGAACTGCATTCACCCGCGAAGTTTTTGAAGTTTTAAACGAGAATTGGCTAAACCTAAGTTCGAAAAAGTCAAAGCTAAAAACCCAAGACATAAATCAATTCGTCAATAATATTGCGGATATCGCGCGCAGTTTTGACGGCGCATTGCAAAGGACTATGCTGCGTGGGGAGCAATTATGGTTTGTGCGCTTGGGTGCCGCTTTAGAGCGTGCTGACAATACTGCGCGGCTTTTGGATGTTAAATATCATATTTTGTTGCCTGAAAGTGATGGTGTAGGCGGCGCAATAGATCACGCCCAATGGACAGCAATCCTTCGGAGTGTGTCGGCGGAAACTTCTTATCGTTGGCTATATCGCGATGGTTTAACATCATGGCATGTCGCAGAGTTTTTGATTTTGCGTGAAGAAATGCCGCGGTCTTTGGCGGCCTGTATATTTGAAGTTAACGAAATGCTTGGAAAATTGCGTAAGCAAATGAATAGGCAAAGCGTCGCCGATAGGCAGGTTCGGCTTTGTAGCGATATGATCTCAAAGAATAATATTCACACAATTTTTGAAAAAGGCCTACACGAATTCTTAATCGAATTTATTGCGGCAAATAATAGATTGGGCGATATGATTGCCGAACAATTCCTATTTTAGGTCAATAAATGATAATAAATATCGACCATATTACAAAATATAGTTTTTCAATGCCGCAAAAGTCATTGATACAAATTTTGCGCCTAAGCCCGATTAATAATGCCAATCAATATGTTTCTAATTGGAATATAAATCTTGATTGCGACGCAACTTTGACGCCATATTTCGATGCCTATGGTAATCAATGCCATACTTTGGCGGTTGATAAGCCGATTAATTCTTTAACCATAGAAACTATGGGGCAGGTCGAAACTTTTGAAAATAATGGAGTTTTGGGCGATATTAATGAAACTTTGCAGCCACTTGTGTATTGCCAGACAACCAAACTTACGGCGCCATCAGCGGAAATAAACGAATTCGCATTTGATATTGCGGGCAGTGCTGATAATCTAGGGAAATTGCATAGTCTATTGGCGGCAATCCATAAGGAATTCAAATTTGAAATTGGCGCAACCGATGCTACAACCGATGCAGTTTCGGCATTTAAGGCCAAGCGCGGTGTTTGTCAGGATTTAGCACACGTATTCATTGCCGCAAGCCGCAGCCTTGGAATCCCTTCGCGTTACGTATCAGGCCATTTATTACGTAGCGATGGTGTCCAAATTCAAGAGGCGGCGCACGGTTGGGCGCAATCATATATTGATGGTCTTGGCTGGATTGGATTTGATGCGGCAAATGGCATTTGCACTGATGAAAATTATGTCCAAGTGGCAATTGGGCTTGATTATGCCGCCGCAGCACCTGTATCTGGTGCAAGATATGGTGGGGGCCACGAGTTTTTATCGGTTGATATAATGGTGCGCCAAAGCCAAAACCAAAAGCAGAATTAGGGTAATAATTTGACGTATTGCGTTGGAATGTTGATTGATGCCGGCCTAATTATGATGGCCGATACTAGAACCAATGCAGGCGTTGATAATATTTCAAGTTTTAGAAAGCTACATGTTTTTGAATCGCAAGATCGCCATATTGCTCTTGCGACCGCGGGAAATCTATCAGTCACGCAATCGGCGCTTTCAAAGTTAGAGGAGGGGATTCTAAATCCTGACACCGGTGAGGTTGAAACTCTCTTTACCGTGACAAGTATTTTTCGCGCCGCAGAATTAGTCGGCAAAATATTACGCGAAACCTATTTATCGATAAAATCCGGCTATGAGGCCGAAAATGTTAGTTTTGGGGCGACAATGCTTTTAGGCGGCCGTATAGG
>CAYTWK010000146.1:0-5558 GCA_964442095.1 uncultured Caulobacteraceae bacterium
CAAAGCGCGTATCAGTAGCGGCATTGGCAAATGCCATTTTCGGCATTGCGGCAATGCCAAACATCGCCATAGCGCCACCAAGTAAGTTTCGTCTTTGAATAATCATCGCCTATCTCCGTAGGAATTCTGGTGAAACAATTAAAAGCGCATAGCCTGATGAAGGGCTTTCGGCACGCGAAATCGCGGTCTTGCTATGATCGCTAAGATTAGCGCCCAATAAATTGCCTGCAAGTATGGTTGGCGAAATATTGGTCTTGGCGCGAATTGCCAATTGCCATGCAAGCTCGAGGCGGCGAGTAAGGGCATCAGGTGCGGCCCATGCCGCATCTATATCGTCAAAGCCTTTTGGTGATTTTGGCAGCCAAACTTCTTGGCCGAGATTTCGCATAATTAAAGCCGTTTCAACGTCGCCCGCATCTTTAAATCCGAGGCCGCGCATAGAGGAAATATACCAGTCCCACGGGGTTTTAAATTTGGTGGCTTTCGCATTATTAAATTCGGGTGCGCTTATCAAAGTGCGATAAAGACTTGGCAAATCACCATTAGTCTCTAGGAAATTGCTCTTTAATCTCTCGACAAGGCTTTGCGGTGGATTATCGCCAGTAAAATGACGCGCAATCTTAGTGGCGATATTTTGCGCAGTTGATGGGTGAATTGATAAATCGCGCAATATTGCCAATGCTTGTTGGTGGCCATTCTGATTATAGTTTTTGCCCATAATCTTGCGGCTACCGGCTTCATGGATTTGCGGCACGAAGATAAAAGACCCAGGTTCGGCATTTATACCAAATTGGCCACGGCGCATTGGCGCAACAGTAAAGCCTGTTAGGGCTTTGGCAAATTCTGTAACATCGGCCTGATTATAGCCGCCATTAACGCCCAAAGTGTGAAGCTCAAGGATTTCGCGCGCCAAATTTTCGTTCAGTCCAAATTGGCGGTTTGGATTATTACGCGAACGGTTTATTGCTGCCTGTGAAGTTGGCCCAATTGAGCGATTTTGATTTAAATAATCAAGCATCGCTGGGTGGGTTACAACCGAAAGCAATAAATCATGAAAATTGCCAGTAATTTTGGGGCGAATGGCTTCGAATTCATAGACACCAGCCAAGGCGCGAATTTGTGGGCCATCGGCGGAAACCGCAAAATGATTGGCCCAAAAATGCACCATGCGTTCCATAAAAGGTGTATCGCTTTGAATGGCCAATTGTGCGCGTGCATTAACCGCATCTACATAATAGCGGCGCAAATTATAAGTTGGCTCGGCAAGCGGCGACATTGGCGCATTAGATTTTGCCCGCAACAATTCGCGGCGCGCCATTATTTGTTCGGAGACATCAACGAAAATTGACGGTGCAGATGGAAAGCTAGATATTATTGAAGGCCTCGGGTTATAGGCAGCAATCTGCGCCTCGAGCCAAGGTTTGGGATTTACAATTGGGTTATCACTGGGTCGCCCCCCAAGTCCAAAGCGATTTTTTGCGGTTTCTGTTAGCATGGCGAATTTTCCGATTTATAGTGAATATATCTCTAACGATAATAATTTTGTTTTCCGTCGCTATATTTTGAAAATGCCCCTAATGGTATCACCAATAGGGGCACTTTGATATAGATTATTAGTTATTTCTATCGCGCGGATTGTGCTTTTTGGTGCGAATTTGCCTACTCTCAACATTTTGCATATGTGCAAGGCGAGCGTGTTCACGGGCACTAAGGCCGCCGCCATCGGAACGCATTCTTTCCTCGGTGCGTGCAATTTGGCGCTGATCTGCGCGTAAATTATGGGCTTCTGCGCGCGTTAATTCGCCAGATTGAACGCCATCTTGAATACGCTCTTTTTGGTTTTCTTGGCGCTGATTAACATTAAATTGGCCCTTATCAAAAGGTCCAGCCACGCTTGTGGTTGCGATAAGGCTCGCAGATACCAATGCAATTGCAATTATAGCTTTTTTCATTTCTATTCTCCTCAATTAAAAATTCATGCAGATTTTTGTTCAGCATGAAAATTAAAGGACGAAGGATTATAGATTCCGTCGCAAAATTGTTTTTGCATATGCATTTGAACTTTAAGCAGCGGAATTTCGTAACATTAAAGTTATATAATTATAATGTGTCTTGATTTATCAAATAACGATATTTAATTGAAAAATTAAAGTCTAATAATAGAAAGTTGCTTTTATAAAATGGCCAATCACCTCCCTTCGAGAAAATTAATACTCAAGAACTCTAATTTGCTTTGTTCATTGGCTGTTTTTGCAATAATTGGCCTTTCTGGCAAAAGCGTTGCCGCTCAAACGGCATCTCAGCCTCCAAACCAACCCACACCTAACCAAACGCCGAGTGCAGCACCAAATGCAAACGCGCCAGCTAATGCGCCAACAAATGCGCAATCAGCGACACCTGCAAAGCCTGCCCAAGGAAGTGCGCCCACGACCACAAATCCTAATGCGCCGGCTGCGGAAACCGTTGTCGTAACTGGTGAAAGAAATCAAAATCGCATAGACAGACAGGCCTATGACCTAAAAAATGATATTGCTGCGCAAAACGGAAGTGGTGCAGATGCTTTAAATCGCGTGCCATCAGTAAATGTCGATGCCGAAGGTAATGTTAGTTTGCGCGGCAATACCAACGTGCAGATTCTTATTAATGGCCGCGCTACCGCACAGACGCGCGGCGATAATCGCGCCGCTACAATTCTTTCCATGGCTGGTGGCGATATTGAATCAGTTGAGGTTATGAATAATCCTGGCGCCGCATTTTCATCTGAAGGTTCGGGCGGTGTAATTAATCTTGTTATGCGTCGCAATCGCCGTCCGGGTAAATTTTTAACTATTATTGCCAATGCTGGGCCAAGAGACAGGCAGAATTTTAACCTTTCTGGCTCTTATAACAAAGACAAGCTAAACATTACTGGTAGCTTTGGTATTCGTAATGATGGACGCAATTTCAAAAACCATTCCGATACATTGCGCCGTTTGATTACATCTGGATCGACCGCCAGAAGCACACAAGCTGGTGCAACAGAGGGCCGCCGTGAAGGTTATAATGCCAATTTCTCTGTCGACTATAATCTAACCGACAAAGATACTATTGGGTTTGCCGCAAATTATGGCGATAGAACGCAAATTGGAAATACTGGATTTCACTTTAGAGGCTTTGACAATGCTGGAACCCTTCTGCGCGAATATGATTTCCATTCGCTTGGGGAAAATCCGCGCGAAGACTATGGCTTTGGCATTAATTTTGAACGCAAGGGTAAAACATTTGGTGAAACCCTAAAGACCGATTTGAAATTTTCAAACTCAAGCGGTCTTGGCGTTACAAATATTGACTATGACTTTATCTTCCCGAGCATTAGCGAAACCAAAGAAAACCGCACACGCTATACGGACGATACCAATTGGGTATATTCGCTTGATTATAATCGCCCATCAGAAACATCGGTAATCACTACTGGCTTTCAAATAACTATCGATGATAGCAAGTCAAAAAATACTGGCATCGCAACAAATAGTGCGGGCCTTGTCACCAATATTCCAAACCAGAATCGCTCTTTTGAATCATATCAAAAAGTGAATGCGGGATATTTCACCTATCAAAGAGGTTTTGGCGAAAAATGGACGGCTCAAGCCGGTGTTCGGGTTGAAACGACCGATGTTAACATTAAAGATCCAGTATCAGGTATCGGATCTTCTAGTCTTTATACCAATGTAAACCCAAGTGCTTTCGCAAGCTATATCCTTAGCCCAGAGGCGAAATTGCGGCTTTCCTATTCGCGCAGGATTCAGCGCCCCAATGCTAGCGATTTGAACCCAATCGTCATTTTTAATAGTGCCGAAAGTATTAGTGTTGGTAATCCAAACCTAAGACCACAAACTACCGATAGTTTTGAATTGGGCTATGAATATTCAAAACAAAGATTGAATTATCAAATTCGTGGCTATTATCGCTTAAATGAAGATATTATTACTTCTTTTAGCCGCGTTTTACCCGGAAATGTTATCGAGAATAGCCGGATTAATGGCGGCAATAGTCAAACTGGCGGTATAGAGGCGAATTATCAAAATCGTCTTTGGGACAAATTGACCATTATGCTCAATTCAAATTTTTATTATGTTGAGCAAGATAGCCTAGTTCCGGGAAGAAATAGCAATTCAGGCAGCGGTGTCTCAGGGCGCGCAAATTTTGACTATGCTCTTACCAAAAAGGACAGGCTTCAATTTATGATTGGCTCGCAAGGGCGTCAAATCTTGCCACAAGGCTATCGCACGCCTATGGCAATGTCTATGATTTCATATAGCCATCAATTCACACCATTCGCCAGTTTGGTAGCCAGTATGACTGATCCATTTGGTCTTGGTAAGTTTAAGTCAGTTACCGATTCTGAGACTTTGTATTCTATTTCGCGCCAAACAATTGAGCCGCGCGGCTGGTATGTCGGGTTTCGCATAATTATCGGCACACGCCCCGCCAATATGCCAGAGCAGCCAGGCGGCATGAGGTTCCCTGGCGGACCGGGCGGCGGCGGTGGCGGCATGCGCCCACCGGGGATGTAATTCGAGCGAAGCCGTCATTAGATGAAGAAATCACTTGGCATTTGAGAGTTTGCCTATAGTGTTGCTTTAATTGTCCAGAATTTTGGTTCTGGCTCGTGGTGGCGCTTGGGAGCAAATAATGAATAAAACTTTTATGTATCTAATTATAGCGTCGATGGTTCTCGGCGTTTTGGCGGGTCTCGCGACTAATCTATTGATGACGCCCGAAGAAATGGCGGGATTGGTTTCATTTTATAAATTATTACCCAAAATATTTATCCTCCTAATTAAGATGATTATCGCGCCATTGGTTTTATTCACTTTGATTGCCGGTATTGGCCATATGGAAGATGCCGCCCAAGTTGGCCGCGTTGGTGTTAAAGCGCTTGGTTGGTTTATCGTTGCCTCTATCGTAAGTCTTGGACTTGGAATGTTGATGGTTGAGTGGCTTAAACCGGGGGCGGGGCTTAATTTGCAATTGCTAGCGGGGGAGGCGACTAAAGTCCCCTCGACCGATAATTTCACGCTTGAGAAATTCATTGAACACGTTATCCCAACCTCGATTATCAAGGCGATGGCGGAAAATGAAATCCTACAGATTGTGGTCTTTTCGGTATTCGCAGGAACTGCGGTTGCGGCACTCGATGATAAAGCGCCAAAAATAATGGAATTGGCCGAGGAAGCTGCCGCTATCATGCTTAAAATTACTGATATCGTTATGAAATTTGCACCAGTGGCAATTTTCGGCGCTTTGGCACAAACTATCGCCCAGCAGGGTCCAGATATTTTGAAAACCTATTTGTATTTCATGGGCGGTTTCTATGCCTCTATGGGTATTCTTTGGGTACTAATTCTCGGCGCAGGTTTTGTTATTTTGGGTGGTCCAATGATAATGAAGCTAATGAAAGCGATTTATGATCCAATTCTATTGGCATTCTCAACCGCTTCCTCAGAGGCTGCATTGCCAAAACTATTGGCGGGTCTGCCAAAAATTGGGGTTTCGCAAAAAATCAATTCATTCGTTTT
>CAYTWK010000147.1:0-5508 GCA_964442095.1 uncultured Caulobacteraceae bacterium
TATCGTCGGCCTTGGCCTTGCGCGCTTCTATATTTGGCAATTCATTTAATAGGTTTTGCCGCGCTGCCTCTATTTCCTTTGGCTTTGAATTTGCTATTTCAAGGCTTGCGAGTTGCTTTGTGCGCTCATTTGCTAATTCTTCTAGGCGTTCCTGCGCGCGGCGCGTCCGATTTAGCCATGTTTCATTTTGCGTCTTTAATTCATTTATAGTGTTTTCGCGGCTCTCTTGTTCGCGCGACAGGCTCATATATTCTGAAAGCGCCTTTGAAGCTTCGGCGCGCGCCGCTTGCACTTTCTTGCTAAGTTCGTTTGCGACCTCAATCGCTTCATTGATTGCGCCCCTAAAATCGCGGGTTTGCGATCTTTCAATTTCATCGAGGCGCTTTTTGGCATCAATTATCGCGGCTTTATTGTTTTCAATATTAGAATTTAGCGCGGCGATTTCGCCCTCTTTGCGCATTTTTTCGCCCTCGAGACGGGCAAAATCACTTCGCAGCACGGATAAAGCGCGCATAATCTCCGGCGCAGCATTTCGGCCCGCATTCGAGCGCGCCTGTGCAGAGGCAAGATTTGCCTTTGCGCTAGCTAGATTCGCGCCGGCTTCTTTTTGCGCATTCTCAAGCGGCTCTAGCTCTTTTAGGATTTCCGCCAATTTATTCTTTTGTTCTAGGCGAATTGCCGCCGAAGATTGCGCTTTATGGCTTTTGGCAAAGCCGTCCCAGCGTTTTAAATCGCCGCTTTTGGTAACAATCCTTAGGCCAATCGGCAAATCATTGGTGTTTGCAAAATTTTCTTCACTGACGATTGCAATTGCCACAAGCCGCGCCCTTAGCTCTTTCGGGGCATCCATCACATCATTTAGGGTTTCGACTTCTTCGCCCAAATACTTTGGCCATTCAATCGAATTTACATTTGCGCCGCGCCAAATAAGATCGCCGTCATTGGCAATAGCGCCAGCTAAATCATCACCCAAGCCGGCGGCAACCGCGCGCTCATAACCCGCCTTGACTTTTATATCGTCCAAAACTGGGCGCTGATTAATGGTTTCGCTTTTACCCAAAATGCTAGCAAGACCGTCAGCTTGTGCTTTTAGTCTGTTGAATTTGTTATTTATTTCATCTCTTAAGTTTCGGCATTGGTTCTCTATAGATTGGCAATTCTGCACTTCAATCTGTAGAGTTTCATAATTCTTATTTGCGTTTTCTAACTCGGCTTCTTTTTCCTTGACTTTTTGGGATAAATTTTCAATTTGCGAAAAAAGCGCATCATTTTGCGATCTATTCTCTAAATCCAAACCTTGCGATTTCAATTGATTTTCAAGACGCGCTATTTCACTTTGGGTCTGAGTTTTTGCGCTATTGGCGTTTTGCCATTCGGCCTCTAATTTTGCGCGCACACCAAGCGCACTATTTAGCTCGGCCTCAAGGCTTTGCGCCTTTTCATGAGCTTCATCGGCTTTGATTTGGGCTTTTTCAATTTCGGCATCAAGATTTGCCGCACCGCCAAGCTCGGCAAGCTTTAAATCATTGTCCTTTATGGCTTGTTCGGCGTCCGCCAAAAGCTCATTTTCGCGAATTGTGTCTTGATCTATCCGCGCAATATTCGCATTGCTTAGGGCCGCTAATTCAGTTGCTAATTGAAGGTCACGCTCGAAATCGTGCTTTTTGGCCTCCAATTGGCGCAAGATTGCATCGGCTATTGCCTGTTCTTCGCGCGCTCCCGGAAGTTTCTTTTCAATTTCCTCAATCGCTTTATTGCCAGCATTGACTGCAATCATAGCCTCACCAGAGAGGGCATTAGCGGCATTAAAATCTGACAAGGCTTTTTCATAGCTCGCCTTCATGCCTTCAAAGCGCTGCAAGAGAATATAGGTTTCAAAGGCGCGAATATTTTCCGCAAGGCCGCGATATTTTTCCGCCCTGCGTGCTTCTTTCTTTAGAGCATTTATCTGCTCTTCCATAATGATTATGATTTCGCCAATCCGCTCGAGATTGGTTTGAGTCGCCGCGAGTTTTGTTTGCGCTTCATGGCGGCGCGCCTGAATACCAGAAATCCCAGCAGCTTCTTCGATTACTCTGCGGCGGTTTTCAGGCTTGGCATTTATAAGTTCTGAAACTTGGCCTTGGCGAACTAGGGCAGGGGAGTTTGCACCAGACGATGCATCGGCAAAAATTAGCTGCACATCTTTGGCACGGACTTCTTTGCCATTAATGCGAAATACCGATCCTATTCCGCGCCTAATTCGCCGCGAAATCTCTAATGTTTCTTCGTTTTTAAACGGCTCTGGCGCGCTTTTGTCATTGTTTTCGAGCGTAATTACAACTTCGGCAATATCGCGCGCAGGCCGAGTGTCGGTGCCAGAAAATATAACATCATCCATTTCGCTGCCACGCAGGGCCTTTGCGCTAGTAGCGCCCATTACCCAGCGCATTGCTTCTAGGATATTGGATTTGCCGCAGCCATTTGGCCCGACAATTCCGGTCAGGCCCGAGGAAATCGGCAAACTAATGCCGTCCACAAAAGACTTGAAGCCAGTAATTTTGATATTATTTATTCTCACGGGCGTTTCGGCCTCGTGGTGGCGCTTGGCAATAGAGCCTTATCAATTGCCGCCGATAATTTTGCCGCATCGGGTGAAACAATCACACTGGTGGCACGGCGATTATCGATTACAAATGTTGGCGTTGATTCCAATTTATATCTATCAATGCCTGATTGCGCGATATTTGCTATTCTTTGTGCATTTGCTTCATTCGCTAGGCATTGCTTGGCTGCTTCATCGCTTATACCGCCATTATACCGCGCCACCTCAAGGAGTTTTGGCAAAACACCGCGTGGGCTTTCGCTTGCCGCAAAAATGCTATTTTGCATGTGAAAGAATGATTCAATAACTTCAAAGCGCTTTGGGCCCGAACAATCGGCAATTATTTGCATTCCCATCGATAATTGGTGGGGCGGCGTTGGAAGGGTCCGAAAAACAAATTTCACTTTGCCAGTATCTATATACCGCGTCTTTATGATTGGAAAATCATCGCGGGCAAAGGCCGCGCAATGACCACAGGTCATAGATCCATATTCAATCAAAGTAACAGGCGCATTTGCCGCGCCCAAAAACGGCTCTGGAGCGGGGGCATTTACTTTAGCTTTTGGCGCGGCCTTTTTTGGCGCGGCAGTCAAATTAGCACCAAACAAAACAATAGCAGCGCCAGCTATAATTATTGCTAGCTGGCTTCTGCGATTAAGATTGCGCCACTTGGATTTCATTTTATCTCTATTTTGCAGCTGCGCCAGCTTTTGCAAGTTCAGCGTCTAGAGCATCGGCGATAAGTTTAACCGTATAATCCTGCCCTGGCGGCGGTGTGATTGTATTGCCATTGATAATAATTGTCGGCGTGCCACCAACTTTATCAACCGTATTACCATGCTCCATAACATCAGCTAGGATCTTGAGTTTCTCTTTATTTTCCATGCATTTGTCGAATTCGCCTTCATTCATGCCAACTGATTTAGCGACATTAAGAAGTGATTGCTTTGCGCCATTCGGACCCTGGGCTTGCTGAATTATTTCCATTTGCGTATTCATTAGCGCACTTATTACCGCCTCATGCTTGTCAGGCGCGACACAGCGTGAAAGCAAATGCCCAGCCATTGCAATTTCGATTGGCGGAGTTGGATATTCTCTAAATGCAAAGCGCACTTTGCCAGTTTCAATATATTTTGCTTTAATTTCTGGCATTACGTTCTTTTGAAAGTCTGCGCAGTGTGGGCAAGTAATCGAAGCATATTCAACCATCACTACTTTAGCATCTTTAGAGCCTTGGGTGATATCGGTTGCTAATTCAAATTTGCTATTACCAGAGCCAGCCGCCGAATTTTTATTGCAAGAAGTTAGAGTAATAGCGCTTATTGCGCCAATTGCGATTATGGCCGCGATTTTCATGCTTTTGCTAGTTTTAATCAATTTTTGCTCCTTATTGGCAGTTAAATAGCGAAATTTTACTTAATTTTCTATATTTTCGAATTTAATGTGGGGAAAATTCCTGTCCGAATCCCGACAATTATTTGTTTTGAACCGACATGTTAAACAGCCGCAAAGCCTTTTTCAAGCCTTCAGATTGCACTCTGTCAAGTTTACGCTCTAGCTCAATACTTGCAGCACTATCGAGGGGTTTTGGTTTTGCTTTAATAGGCTGTGGTTTTTGAAGCGGTGCGCTAATAAATCCAAGTTTTGCAAAGTGAACGCCGCACCCCAAAGCTGCCAGTCCGAGAATTTCCTTTTCGCGCATATTTAGGAGCGGCACTGCTGCGCCATTTGCCCGCAGCACCAAAGTTTTGCCGCGTATGGCTTCGGGATGGCACAGCTTTGCCAATTGCTCACCGATTATTTCTTGCCACCTTAGTTTGAGAAGGCGAAGGCTTGCGGCATTTTTGCTTTTTGGCTCACCTACAAATTTTTCGGCGATTTTGGATACTTTATGCGCACTGTCGTAAATTCCACGCCCACGGCGAAGCTGCAAATAGCGCAGCGCCGCTTCTTCGCGCACGGGATTTAGCCTATCATTAGGTGTAATAATCGATTTTCGCACCAATTTTTTCATAGATTATTGTTGGCACAAAAATTGGCATTTTACAAATTTCAGATTGGTAATTTATTATGCCGCCATGCTCATTCGCATTTGATTGCGCAAATGATCAATCGGCACTAGGCCTTTATCAGTTTTTATGTGCCAATAGGTCCAGCCATTGCATGCCGGGCTAGATTGCGCCTCTGCACCCATTCTATGAATGGATCCAACCTTATCACCCAATATAATGGAGCCATCGGCGCGAACCCTTGCGGCGACATCACCCTTTGACGAGTATAAAGCATCGCCCGCGCGCAAAAGACCCTGTTCAACTAGATTTCCAAACGGAACGCGAACTTCTTCTTTCTTGCCTTTAATTGGGGTCACATCATTCAATGCGCCGGCCTGCACGCGCGAAATGCGCTCATTGGCAGCAAGTGCATAATTAGTATCGCGCTCTAGGCCAATCCAGCGACGACCAAGGGCCTTGGCAACTGCGCCAGTCGTGCCAGAGCCAAAAAATGGGTCAATTATTAGGTCATCAGGCTTAGTGGCCGCAGTAATAATGCGGTGTAAAAGCGCTTCTGGCTTTTGGGTAGGGTGAACTTTTTTGCCATCTTTACCCTTTAGGCGCTCACCGCCCGAGCAAATCGGAATTGACCAATCAGAGCGCATTTGCAAATCATCATTTAGCATTTTTAGCGCGTCATAATTGAAAGTATATTTCTTTTGGTTTGCCGATTTCGTGGCCCAAATCATGGTTTCATGGGCATTTGTAAAGCGTGTGCCTTTGAAATTTGGCATCGGGTTGGATTTGCGCCAAACTACATCGTTCAAAATCCAAAAGCCCAAATCCTGCATAATCGCGCCAACACGGAAAATATTATGATAGGAGCCAATAACCCAAATCGTGCCGGTATCACTTAAAAGGTCGCGCGCGGCC
>CAYTWK010000148.1:0-5485 GCA_964442095.1 uncultured Caulobacteraceae bacterium
GTGAAGCACCAAGTTGAGCAAATGAAAGCGCAAAAGCCATATTTGGTTATTGATGCAATCGCCGATTTTAGAGAGCTTACTGATATTAAAATCAAAGCTGGTCGCACTGGCTTATTTATGGTTGGCGGCGGCGTTCCAAAGAATTTCGCCCAAGACACAGTTGTTTGCGCAGAAATATTGGGCATCGAAGCCGAAATGCACGCCTATGCCGTGCAAATCACGGTTGCCGACGTAAGAGACGGCGCGTGTTCTTCATCAACCCTCAAAGAAGCTTGTTCTTGGGGCAAAGTTTCTGTCGCCCTAGAGCAAATGGTATTTGCCGAGGCGACAACTGTTGTGCCATTAATCGTTTCAGACGCGTATCATCGCGGCAATCACAAGGGCCGCAAACGCCCAAGATGGAATGATTTGTTTCAATAATTTAAGGGGCGGCCAGAATTAATTTCAAAAGAATTTTGATGGCCGCCCTTTGTTTATTGTTCGCCAGTGATTTCAAACTTCACATTTAGCGCATAAATGCCCTTTATGTTTTCGCATTCTTTGCGCGCAGGGCGAAAGCGCATACGCATGCCTTCATTAACAACTGCTTGGTTAAAACCGGGATGGCTTGATGATTGAACCCGAACTTCGACCGGAAGACCATTTGCATCAATTTCCCATATAGCATTGACAATTCCGGTTATCTCTTGCTCTTCTAGGCGGGTTGGATAGGCTCTATCGACATTAAATTTCGCCAAAGGTTGCGGATTTCGCGCCTCTTCTTCACAGCTATCTGGAATATCCGCGATTAATAGCGGGGCGGCTTGCGGCATTGTCGTTGTGCTCGCTGTCGCAACTACAGTTTCACCGCCACTAGCGCCTCCGGAGAGATCTATAGCACTTGTGGGCGCTCCATTATAGGGCTGATCTTGGATTTGAACCCGCGGCTTTGTCGGCAATGCGGCAATGGGCGGTGAGCGAACTATTGGGATTTCCTCGGTTTCATCCTTTTTTCGAGGCGGTGGCGGTGGGATTACAACTGGATCAATCGGCACTGTTACTATTGGCGGGGGCGCCGGTGTATCATTCGGCTTAAAAACTCCAGGCTTCATTTGTGCCATTCCCCATATCATTCCCGACCAAACAATAGCCGAGGCAAGCATGAAAACTCCACGATTATTTCGCATCTGACTTCCTCCATTAAAATCGCGCCAAGGAATATTGGGCGATTTACAAATTAGGCGCGTCAAAAGCGGCATTTCTAAGCCATAATTATGGCAAGATTACGAAAAATTAATCCACGCCATTGCGGGCAATAAAAAAGGCCGCCCCGAAAGGCGGCCTCTAATTTCAAATTGTATAGCGATTAACCGCCATCAAGCCTAAACGGAACGTTCAGCAGATACCTACCGGCTACAGCTTCGCAATCCTTCTTCGCAGGCCTAAAGGTCATACGACCAGCCTCGCGGATAACCGCAGAATCGAATATTGAATTAGTTGAAGACGTAATATTCACGCCCGTAGCATTACCGTTTGCGTCAACCATAACAGTCGCATTAACGACACCTTCGAGTTCACGTTCAACCGCACTCGGTGGATACGCACGCTCTGTATTAAAGCGGCGAATTGGCACCGGATGGCTATCCGCTTCTTGGCACCTTGGAGGAGGTGGCGGTGGCGGTGGTGGTGGAGGCGGTGGTGGTGGCAATTGTGGCGGAGGATTCGGCACAGGTGGCACGTGACGCACCGGCTCCGGTGGCGGTGTAGGATTATCCACAACGTTGCGAACAATCGGATCCGGCACTGGAACCTTCACAATCGCCTTGGTTTTCACCTCTTGAATTTCTGGCGGAGGTGGCAATTTCGGCGGCGGTGGCGGAGGAGGCGGTGGCGGAGGAGGAGGCTCCACGAAGCCTGTAATCTCTTTCACCTTCTCTTCGATTGATTTGAATGTGCCCGGTTTCATTTGGGACATACCCCAAATAATCAGACCCCAAATAATTGCCGAGGCAAGTAGGAATAAACCACGATATTTACCCATAGTTCCCCCCTATCGCAACGCTGATGGATCAATGGCGACTTCAGACACCAATGATACGGTTTGGAATTTCTTCTCTTGCAGAAGGCCCATGGTTTCCATGATATCTGAATAGCGAAGAGTTTGGTCGGCACGAACCCGAATTACTTCAAGAAGGCGGTTTTCTGAATCAGGAACATTCTTGGTAACATGTGCAAGCACAATATCGCCCAATTGGTTTTGATCCATAACAATTTCGCCGTCCACGAAGATTTGCATATTTCCCGCGCCATCATCGCGAATATCAACGATTGTCGGGGTTTTAGCCTCGTCATCATTTGGTTGCGAATTAGGTGGCGGTAAGTCCACTTTAACGTCGGTTGTTGGCGGTGGCGCTGCAACCATGAAGATAATCAATAGAACCAATAGAATATCAATGAACGGAATTACGTTCATATCACCATTGGCTGTATAAGAGCCCTTTTTTCCGGATCCACCACTGGATACTTTAGCACCCATGATTGCACCTCTCCTTCATGTCTATTTGGTTTACCAAATGACTTTTCATTTTAATCTCCATAGCTCTAATTGCGCTTATCAAGGCCAACCAAGGCCACCTTGAAAAAGCCTTCACCTTGAAGACGGTTCATTACATATACCACGTTGCGATATGGCGTTTCACCATCGGCGCGAACATAGATCCGCTCCATAATGATGGCCACTGTGCGCGCGTCACCCGGAGGCAGAGCATTGGTTTCCTCATTGTTCTTTGGAACTTCTTCGAAAACTTTTGCGCCCAATTCTTCTGGGTTTGCTACTTGGTCATTACCAACGAAATAAAGAGGTTCGCCGTTATTATGTTGAATAGAAACATAAGTCTGTTTTGGCGGACGCTTCGAAGGCACGACTTTTGACTGCGGTAAATCGACTGCAATATCAACGGTGGCAATCGGTGCCGCCACCATGAAAATAATCAAGAGAACCAGCATGATATCCACGAATGGAATTACGTTAGGTTCCGAGGTGGTTTCAAAAGAACCACGCTTTTGTGGACCTGAGGTTGAGACTTTAGCACCCATTTTTATTACTCCTTTTGTGAAGCTTTGACGCTATTTTCAAATACACTTATGGCGAAAAATGAAATGCGCGGCAAAGCTTCCGTAATTGGTTGCTCTTAGCCTTGCTTGTCCATGTCGCGTGAAAGAAGCGACAAGAATTCAGCTTTAAAGTCGTCCATATAATTGCCGATTGCGCCGATTTGCTTACCTGCAAAGTTATAGATAAGAACCGCAGGAATCGCAGCCAATAGGCCAGCAGCAGTCGCAACAAGTGCTTCCGCGATACCAGGTGCAACAACCGCAAGCGATGTAGTCTGAGTATCGGCGATACCAACGAATGATTGAATAATACCCACAACCGTTCCGAACAGACCGATAAATGGTGCGTTTGAACCGATTGATGCCAAGAAAGTCATGTTTGAACCAAGATCCTCGATGCCTTTATTTTGCTCGATGTCCATAGCGGTTTGAACGCGGCTAAGAGTGTGGTCGCCAGATTTCATATTATAAAGGCCAAGTTCACGAGTTCTTGCAACTTCTGCCCAACCAGCAGCAAACATTTTCTTGATTGTGCTATCTGGTTGTTTAGCAACCAATTGAGCAGCTTCATCAGGAGTTTTCGCTTTATGGAATTGTGCCATAAAACCAGAAACAAGCGCTTTATTTTTGCGCATTACAATGATTTTTTCGAACAATAGAGCCAAAGCATAGACTGCGCAAAGAACCAAAATAATCAAAACAGCTTTTGACATCCACGAAGATGCCATAACCATGTCCACCAAAGTAGTGTGGCTGGTTTCTGCATTCTTAGCTTCTTCCGCAAGTGCGGCAGCAGTTTCAGCAGCAGTTGGCGCAGTAGCAGCAACAGCGTTTGCAGTTTCAGTTGCAGCATTTGCAACAGCGTTTGTAGCGTTTGCTACGGTATTTGCGGCTTCAGTAGCAGCCGTTTCTTGAAATAATGCGAACATTGGCAATAGATCCTCCAAAAGTTAAGCCCAATTTTAACTAAGTTTTAATAATTGGACATTGGTTTACAACTAGCGAGCAAATTCAAACTTGAAAAGCCCTTTTTGCGACATTTTGTCATATTTTGGCATATTTTGTCATTTGAGGAAATTTATTGCAAAAATTTGTCAAAAATTTGACTATTATTTCGCACTTGCAGCAAAAATTGAAATTATTTGCCAAAATACCGTAAAGGACTAATCACGCGCAGCCATTTTTGTTTAGCGATTTTGCGAATTTTTATACAATAATACTATAAATATCGAAAAAAATTTAGAGTCAATAGATTGAATTGGAATGATAATTACAATTGCGCAGTTTTACGCAATTTTGATTCTATTCTTTAGAATATAAATCCGGGCGTCTGTCTCTAAAGAAGCCCCATGCTGCGCGATGGGTTTCGAGATATTCTAGGTCTATTTCGCCAACAATCACGCCTTCTTCTGCGCGGCCCAATTCGGCAATTTTATCACCTCTATGATTGGCAATGAAACTTGAGCCATAAAAATGCTGCGGTGCACCAAGACCATTTTCAATCCCTATCCGATTTGCAGCAATTACTGGCATTACATTGGCCACAGCATGCCCCTGCATCACTCTTTGCCATGGGTCCTTGGTATCTAATTCACTATCATGCGGCTCGGTGCCGATAGCTGTTGGATAGAATAATAATTGCGCACCCAAAAGCGCCATTGCCCGCGCGGCCTCGGGATACCATTGATCCCAACAAATGCCGACACCAATGCGCGCATATTTTGTGTTCCAGACTTTAAAGCCTGTATCACCAGGGCGAAAATAGTATTTTTCCTGATAACCTGGGCCATCTGGAATATGGCTTTTGCGATAAGTTCCCATATTTGTGCCATCGGCATCAATAATGACCGCACTATTATAATAGCGCGGGCCAGATTTTTCAAAAATTGACACCGGAATTACAACGCCCAATTCCTTGGCAATTTTTTGCATAGCTAAAACGCATGGGTGAGTTTCGGCAGGATATGCGGTTTTAAACCAGCTTTCATCTTGGGTGGTGCAAAAATAAATACCTTGGAATAATTCTGACGGTAAAATTATTTGCGCGCCTTGGTTCGCGGCCTCGCGCACAAAACCGATAGTTTTTTCGATATTGGCGGACATGTCATTGCTATAGGATGTCTGAATCGCCGCAACTTTTACAATATTTTTGCCCATAATTTTTTCCTTAAAGGATTACGCCCATTTTTTCCAACGACAAAAAAAAGACCAACATAGACCAGTCACCATAAAATAAGTCGTGGCAATAACATCGCCAAACTTCAAAGCCATTGGAACCCATGAAAACAAGATTAACAAAACCACACCATAGCATAGCAAAGGCCGAGTTCTATTTTCGCTTTTACGAAATGGTTCCCAAATGTCGAATTTCATTGGTTGCCTCTTATTCAAT
>CAYTWK010000149.1:0-5474 GCA_964442095.1 uncultured Caulobacteraceae bacterium
GCGGCGGCGGCTTTGGTGACAGACCACCAAGACGCGACTTCGGCGGCGGCGGCGGCTTTGGTGACAGACCACCAAGACGCGACTTCGGCGGCGGCGGCGGCTTTGGTGACAGACCACCAAGACGCGACTTCGGCGGCGGCGGCGGGTTTGGCGATAGACCGCCAAGACGCGATTTTGGTGGGGATAGACCACCGCGCGACTTTAACCAAGACACAAGTAATTTGCCGGTCGTAAATGGAACGGTTAAATTCTTTAATGGGGAGCGTGGATTTGGCTTCGTTTCGCCAGATGACGGCAGCCCAGATGTATTCGTTCATATTTCTGCGGTTCAACGTTCTGGCCACGAAGCTCTCGAGCCAAATCAAAGAATAAGCTTTCAATTATTACCTGATAAATTTGGTAAAGGCCCAAAGGCAATTAATATTAAAGTCCTTGAGGCTGATGCGGCGGAAACGCCGAGTGCGGAACCATCTGATGAAGGCGATAATATCGAATAGGTTTTTCGCCATTTTGGAAATCTAATTATGACGGCCTCGTAAATTTTGCGGGGCCGTTTTATTTTTTGTCGCGATTATTTGAATTAATTAAATGATAGCCGCCATTGTCAATGCGGACATTTGGAATTTTCTTATCGGAAATAAAGCGCGAAAATATCACCTCTAATTGGCGAATGATTTTAAGGTTTGGATCGCTACGGGCCGCAAATACATTTATGGCATTAAGCTCAAATGGATGGATATAAAGCGGCACTTCAGACTGGCTGCGATTCATGGCAGCATATACAATGGTGAATAATTCTTCCATCTCGGTATCGGGCAGCGAAACCGCCTCGCCAGTATTGCATCGTGCCAGAATATTGAGTGAGCCGCGAACTCTCTTACTGGCTTGGTATTGATTGGGAAAATTTACACCAATTTGCAAATAATCGCGGTTTGGCGACGCCATGCCAGATGCCGTAATCTTATAAATTCCCATCGGCACATTCGACAATAAAGCAGAACGACCACAGATTTGATAAAAGCGAATGAAGCGAAATTTTCCGCGCCTATCGGCAGCATATAATTCGAGTTTTTTAGTATTTCTAATTATGCGCAATAATATAGGCCGCCCCAAAGCGGTTCCGTGATCATTCAGATAGAAATTAACGCGAGCTTGATTGCGCATTATGGCTTGGCGGGCATAGCCAGATGTATTAATCCGATTATTATTTTGCGCATTCAATTGCGAAAAGCTCGGGGTAAAAAGCCCACAAGCCAAGGCAAAAAGCGCCAAAAACGCAATTCTAAATTTTGCTTGGCTAAATGCGGATTTCAAAACTAAGCCTCGACATTGCGCGGCAGGCGAAATATTACATCCTCGCGCGAAACGATAATTTCTTCAACTTCGATTTGAAATCTTTCGCCGCAAGCATTTATAACTTCGCTTACTAAATCTTCTGGCGCACTCGCACCAGCTGTAAGCCCAAGGGTTTCAATATTCTCGAACCAAGTCCAATCTATCTTGCTTGCATCTTCTATTAAATAGGACTGCTGGACCCCTTCTTTTTGCCCAACTTCTTTTAGGCGCAGAGAATTAGAGCTAGTCGAGGACCCAATAACCAATAATAAATCGGCGCGCGAGCTAAGCGCTTTTACCGCTTCTTGCCGATTTGTGGTGGCATAGCAAATGTCCTCTTTATGCGGCTTTACGATATTTGGAAAACGGGAAACCAATATATCGACAATATCTTTAGTATCATCAACCGACAAAGTGGTTTGAGTTACATATGCCAAACCTTTGCCGGTTTTTGGCATAAAGGCGCGCGCGTCATTTGTATCTTGGATTAGGCTAACTGCGCCATCTTCTAACTGGCCCATTGTGCCAATCACTTCGGGGTGGCCTGCATGTCCAATAAGAATAATTTCCAGCCCATTGTCATAATGCCGCTGTGCCTCGACATGGACTTTAGAGACCAAAGGGCAAGTCGCATCAACATAAATCATATTGCGGTTTTGCGCTTCTATGGGCACCGATTTTGGCACGCCATGGGCCGAGAATATAACCGGCCTATCATTTGGGCAATCGGATAATTCTTCGACAAAAATCGCGCCTAAACGTTTTAATCTGTCAACGACATGGCGATTATGGACTATTTCATGGCGCACATAAACCGGCGCACCCCATTTTTCGATTGCCCGTTCCACAATCTGAATAGCCCTATCAACGCCGGCACAAAAGCCGCGCGGCGCCGCAAGAAGTATTTTGAGCCGCTTTATTGCCAATTTTTAACCTGCTTTAACTGCGAATGGTGCGTGGGCGGCTTGCCCAAACGCCACTAATTCATCTATGTAGAGGCATATTGGCATTGCAAATAAAGGTCAATCGGTTTTGTAATTACTTCTTGATTGTATTATAGATATTCTTTTGTTTAGAATGGCTTTGTCAAAGATAGATTTTAGGAAAAATAATGGCTTTGAACAATAGAAATGGCAGATTTGCATTGGCTTTAATAATTGGCGCGGGGCTTGCGCTTGGCGCTTGTAGCTCTTTACCATTCAAGCCAAAACCCAAGAAGGAAACTGCACAGCTTCCAGAATCTGCTGATGAGGCATTACCTACGCCTGCGGCAAACCCCGATGGCACTGAAACTATTGCGCCATCAAATACTCCGGCACCAAAAAGAGGTTTTGCCTCAAAATTGGCACGAGCCCTCGGGAGCGAAAGTAACACGCCAAATGTCGGCCCCTGCCCTGCGGTTCGCGTGCTTTATGAAGCCTCGAGGTTTGTTGAGTTTCCTGGCGAAAAGCGCTTTGAAGCCGATGGAACTACCCGCAGATATGCCTTCGAAGACGTTGGCTTTACTGGCGAAATCAACCGCGTTAACTCGAGTTGTCGTTATTTTGGCGCCGATCCGATTGATGTATCAATAGATCTTGATATGGCTCTTGGCAAAGGTCCAAAGGCACGGGGCAATACTAAATATGTAAAATATTGGGTAAGTGCGACGCGTAAGGACGTCGCCCCCATAGAGCGCAAAGAATTCACCGGCGAAGTTATTTTCCCCGAAGGAAGCGATAGAATGGCTTTAAAAACCCCTTCTATAAACATTACTATTCCGCGCTTTGACGCGACTACATCTGGTGCCAATTTTGAAATTATTGTTGGCTTTGTGCTCGATGACGATCAATTAGAATTTAACCGCAATGGCGTTCGCTTCAAAGTCGATGCCGGTGCGCCAAAATAACAATTTATATTTGTTTCTATGACAGATTATCAAACCATAAATGGGCATTTAGGCTCTTTAATTGGCTCGCAATTTGCGCAAATTGGCCTAGGGCCCGAGCTTGGCCAAGTGGTGCGCGCCACCAAGCCCGAATTTGGTGATTTTCAATGTAATGGCGCAATGGCGGGCGCAAAGGCTTTGGGCAAAAACCCACGCGAAATTGCAACCCAGATTGCGGGCCGCCTTATTGATATAAAAGGTATTGAAAAAATCGAAGTTGCTGGCCCAGGGTTTTTAAATATATTCATCAGCAATGAGTTTTTGTCCCTTCATGCCAAGGAAATTGCCGCCGATAAGAGATTTGGTGCACAAAAAATTGCTAAGCCACGCAAAGTTATTGTCGATTATGCGGGGCCAAATGTCGCAAAGTCAATGCATGTTGGCCATTTGCGCGCAACCATTATTGGCGATAGCTTAAAACGCATTTTCCGTTTTCGCGGCGATGAAGTATTGGGCGATGCCCATTTTGGCGATTGGGGCTTTCAAATGGGGCTTTTGATTGCAACTTTATCAATTGAACAACCAAATTTACCCTATTTTGACGAAAATCATACGGGTGCGTATCCAGAGCAATCCCCTGTTACCCTCGCCGATTTAGAGCGTATTTATCCTGCGGCGGCTGCTTTGGCCAAAACCGATGAGGCTTATCGCGATAAAGCGCGTAAAGCGACAATGGAATTGCAAAATGGGCGCGCGGGCTATCGGGCACTATGGCAGCATTTCGTCAATGTCTCACGCGAGGCGCTAAAGCGCGAATTTGGCGCTTTGGGCGTTGAATTTGATTTATGGCTTGGCGAGTCTGATGCCGACCCTCTTATTCCCGATATGATTAGGGATTTAGCTGCCAAGGGCATTTTGGTTGAAGATCAAGGGGCGAAAGTTGTCTTTGTGCATGATAAAATGGTGCCGGCAAAAGATGGCGGGGAGCGTCCAAATGTGCCGCCTTTGCTTGCCGTCTCCTCTGAAGGTTCGGCCATGTATGGCACCACCGATCTTGCGACAATTTTAATGCGCAAAAATCAATTTAATGCCGATTTGGTGCTTTATTGCGTGGATCAAAGGCAATCTGAACATTTTGAAAGCGTGTTCCGCGCCTCCGAAAAAGCCGGCTATTTAAGGCGGGATCAGCTCGAACATATTGGCTTTGGCACAATGAATGGCAATGATGGTAAACCCTTCAAGACCCGTGAAGGCGGCGTCTTAAAACTCCATGATTTAATTCAAATGGTTCGCACCAAGGCCGCCACCAAATTGGGTGAAACCGGCGTTGCCAAAGACTTACCCGAAGCCGAACGCGCAAAAATTGGCGATATGGTCGGTATGGCGGCACTAAAATTTGCCGATTTGCAAAATTTTCGCGGCACAAGCTATGTTTTTGATTTGGATAAGTTTTTATCCTTTGAAGGAAAAACCGGGCCATATTTATTGTATGCCTGCGTCCGCATCAAAGCGATTTTGCGCAAGGCCCAAGAACAAGGTCTTTTGGCGGGTGAAATCTCAATCAATGAGACTGCCGAGCGCGATTTATTATTAATACTTGATGGTTTTGAACAAGCATTATCGGGCGCATATGATAAACGCGCGCCCCATATTCTGGCCGATCATGCCTATAGTTTGGCAACCGCATTTTCGGCATTTTATGCCAATTGCCCGATATTGGGCGCAAAAGAGAGCGAAGTGCGCGCATCAAGACTCGCCCTCGCCAAAGCTGCCTTGGGGCAATTGGAATTGGCGCTTGGGTTATTGGGAATAGAAGCACCCGAGCGGATGTAAATTGCAAATTATAAATTAGGGATAATTTGATGGATCTTGAACACTTTATTCGCGCCCTCCCCAAAGCGGAGCTTCATTTACACCTAGAGGGTTCATTGGAGCCTGAAATGATGTTTGAGCTAGCACGGCGTAATAATATCCAAATCCCATTCAATAGCCCCGAGGAGGTGCGCGCGGCCTATAGGTTTTCAAACCTACAAGAATTTTTGGATATTTATTATCAAGGCGCGGCAGTTTTAGTTACCGAACAAGATTTCTATGACTTAACCTTTGCATATCTTGAAAAAATGGCCAAAGAAAATTGCAAACATGTTGAGGTGTTCTTTGACCCGCAAACCCATACCGATAGAGGGATTGCTTTTGAAACCGTAATTAATGGCATTGACCGCGCCCTAAAAGATGGACGCGAAAAATTTGGCATAAGCTCGTATTTAATAAT
>CAYTWK010000150.1:0-855 GCA_964442095.1 uncultured Caulobacteraceae bacterium
GCGCAGCTTTTGGTGGAGGCAACAATCCGCCTATTGCCCGATGTTCTTGGCAATGAGCAAAGCGCGCAAAACGAAAGCTTTGAAAATGGTCTTTTAGAGCATCCGCTTTATACCAAACCGCGTGAAATTGAGGGTAAAGCTATTCCTGAGGTGCTGCTTGGCGGCAATCATGCCGAGATTGAGAAATGGAAAGCCGAGCAATCGAGACAAATTACAAAACAAAGGCGCCCTGATTTATGGGAAAACCTAGACAAAGGCGAAACTCAACCAAAAACCTAAAGCTGTAGATTTGTCTTTGAATTTGCTGAATTTCATGACATCTAAGGCCAATAATGGGTGCAAATATGCAATTTCTTAAATTTGGGGCAAAAGGCCTTTTAGTATTTTCAATTATTTTTTCTGCTTCTGCCTTTACGCCTATTTCAAAGGCAAATGCGCAAAATAGTGCAAGTGCTAAACCCGAAGCTTCCGCGCCAACTGACACGCAAATCCCGCTTGGCAAGCTTGGTGACTTAGCGAAGCCATTAAAATATCGTATAGATTTGACAATTCTTCCCGAAGATCTCGAATTTAGTGGAAAGGCCGAAATTCAAACCCAGTTTAATGCTAATTCTAAATTCCTTTTCTTGCATGGCAAAGAATTATCGGACGTAAGTGTAAAGGCAAAAATTGGCGATAAATCAATTGATGCGAAATATACTGAAGTTGATGATTCTGGCGTTGCGCGCCTTGATTTTGCAAGTGAAATCCCGGCTGGAATTGTCAATCTGGTTTTTGACTATAAGGGCAAGATTGGAACCCAATCAATTGGTCTATTTCGCCGCAAAGTTGAAGACCAATTTTATGTTTATAGTC
>CAYTWK010000150.1:865-5470 GCA_964442095.1 uncultured Caulobacteraceae bacterium
TCCAATCCATCGATGCGCGAAGGGCATATCCATCATTTGATGAGCCAGCCTTTAAGACTCCATTTGATATAAGTATTACGACCCACACTGGCCTAGTTGCGGTTTCAAATGGCGCGCCTTTGCAAAAAATAAAAGCTGGTAATCTTGAAAAGCATACTTTTGCAACCACAGAGGCCCTGCCAACATATCTTACAGCCTTTATGTTAGGTCCGTTTGCTGTGAAAGAAGGAACAATTCCGCCAAGCCCGCAGCGATCAAAACCTATTCCGCTTCGAATTATAGGCACAAAGCCCAATGCTGATAAAATGGATTTTGCGCTCGCTGAGACACCAAAAATACTTGCCTTGCTCGAAGATTATTTTAATTCACCATATCCATATTCAAAACTTGATCAGATTGGCACGCCGGACTTCCCTGGCGCGATGGAAAATGCGGGGGCAATTCTTTATGTGGAAGATTTGCTGTTTTTGGATAAGGACGCCGACAATTATCAAAAGCGTGAATTTGGAACGCTTGTTTCGCACGAAATTTCGCACCAATGGTTTGGCAATCTAGTTACGCCGAAATGGTGGGATGATATTTGGCTAAACGAAAGCTTTGCGAATTGGATGGGTTTTAAAATAGCCAGCAAATGGGGCCCCGACCTAAATATCGAAGCGGATTCCTCTAACGCAGCGTTTAATGCAATGACACTCGATTCATTAACAAATGGTCGCCCTATTCGCCACAAAATAGAAAAAAGTAGCGAAGCTGATCAGGCATTCGATATGATTACTTATAACAAAGGCGGCCAAGTTATAGCAATGATTGCTAATTATCTTGGTGATGATGCGTTTCGCGCCGGCGTTAGAAATCACATAAACAAACACCAAAAAGGCAATGCAACAACCGAAGATTTTTTTGCTTCTCTATCATCTAGCGTCCAAGATCCAAAAGTCTTAGCTGCGCTTCGTTCCTTTGTTGATCTTCAAGGCGTGCCCCTAATTGACTTGCAGCGTGTCAGTGGCGGCTTTATGGCAACTCAATCAAGATATACTCTTTACGGCGCAAAGCCGATTGCCCAAAATTGGACTATACCATTTTGCCATAGAATCGATAGCCAAAAAAAGTGCGTGCTTTTGGACGAAAAGCCCTATAAAATTGAATATAATGGCACTGGCACTATTTTCCCAAATTATAATGGCGTTGGCTATTACCGCTTTAAAGTTCCGAATGAAGACTGGGAAAAATTAGTTTCTCAGGCGGCAAAGCTGCCACCCGGTGAGGCGCAAAGCCTAATCGATAGTATGTGGGCGCAGTTCTATTCTGGCGAATTAGAACTACCAATTCTTATTAAATTGGCGAAAAACTTGACTAATCACCCCAATACTGAAGTGGTCCTTGAATCTGGCTATCGTTTAAAGAACCTTCATCGCGCGGGTCTTGTGCCGCAAAGCGCGCGCGCCGAATACGGCAAATTATTTGATGTTTTATACATGCAGAAATTCAAAGATATTGGCACAAATTTGACCGAAGATGGATACCCTAATGAGAAAAAGCATATTGGTGAGCTTCGGGCGGGAATTGCCGACTTTTTAGCACTCGAAGCGCAAAACGAAAGCCTTGCAAATCGCATTTTGGAAACATCACAAAGGGACAGCGAGAGCCCAGACGGCGAATTATTATTGGAATTATTCCCAACAGCAATGCGCCTTATGTTTAGAGCATCGGACGATAATGGCCTTGCTGCGGTTTATGCTTATTTCAAAGAATTAACCGATAAAGATCAACGCGAATTAATTGGACGCTTTCTAAATAATGGAACAATTAGTGGCGCTACTTATTTATTGGCGCAAATGAACAAATCTGGCCTTAGAAATTCGGAAAAGCTTTCTGTTCTAGAGGGCATTGTCGAAGATCCGGTTACACGCGATCTAGCGCTTAGATGGATTATGCGGAATAATTCTATATTTACGTCTGGAACCGGCGTTTTTGGATCCGATAAAATCACCCAATTCGCAAATTATTTTTGTTCGCATGATGCCGCTCAAAAATTTGATGAAACTTTCCGTCAGCGTATAAAAGACGCAAAACGCGGTGAAATAGAGTTTGACCGCGCTTTAGAAGTAATTCGCACTTGCGCTACGCTAAGCCAAAGCAAATCTGCGAAAATTGGGGCAGACATTGCTAAAGCCGTCGAGTAATATTAAATTTGCGAACTGTTTACTTGCGGCTCAATACGTCAATCGCTTCATCTAGAGCTATATCTCTTTCGCGATTATAATTAATTTGGTCTGGCCCTATGTTTATATTGGGCATTACACCTACACCTTCTATTTTGCTGCCATCTGCGGCAAGAATATGCAAAGTCGGAATTTGAAGCATAGTGCCATCTTTGAGGACATAATCATATGCGCCAATCACGCTGCCATTGCTTGGCCGGCCAATCAGAATTGCTCGTTTATAATACCCAAGGGTCTGCGCAAAAATCTCTGCAGCGCTCGCGCTATTGGGGCCAATTAGAACCGCAAGCTTAGTTTTGCATTGGCTATCAAACCATGACGAATGAAAAGTCTGGCTCTTGGTGCGGGTTTTTGTGCGCATAATCAAAGTATGGCGGGGCAAAAGCGGGCTAATGGCGCTTTGAAGCAACAATAAATCCCCGCCGCCGTTTTTGCGCAAATCTATGATAATTCCATTGGGATTACATTCTTTAAGGGCGGTTCGAACCTCGTCAATAATGTCTGAATTCATAAAATCATCAAAGCGAATATAGGTTTTACCGCCAATTTCCTTTATAACGAATTCGCTTTGACTTGGTGGCGCGGAAAGTGGAAAATCAATATTGATTGGCGCGCTGCTATTAAGCTTTGATAAATCCGCCTCAATAAATTCGGGTCGAAAAACGCCATAAAAGTGGATTGGATTCTGGTTTTCGTCATATTCATAGCGCCATTTTTCAATGCGCCAACCAATTTTTACTCCCGCTTTCTCTGCTGGACTATTCGGCAGGACGTCTTCGACAATATCATATTTTTTATTGCCGCGTTTTATATCGATAATATTGAGGCCTCCAAGCATTTCACCTTGATCGAGTTTGGATATATCACTCCGGTTTTGGAGCGCTTCTTTAATATCGGTTTCGGACATATTGGGATAAACCCCCAAATGCGAAACCGGAAATAGATCAATCTGTTTTTGAATAATATTATTATAAAGATCGGCTCTATCTTTCGCCTCTTCTGCACGACTAAGGCCAGCTTCATATTGCGCGGCCCAATCAATTCCATCAAAATCGGGGTCATAATAATGATCATTCACCAGGCCCCAAAACTCGTCATAGATTTCTGCGAATTGAATATCTTTATCGACGCGCACAAATTCAGACTGTGCATTAGCCTCATATTTCGCCCATAATTTATCGCCAAAAACGCCAATAAGTATAAGCGCGATAGCAACAATCACGCTATAAATGAATGGCTGGCGCGGGTCGCTTATTTGCTTATTTAATTCATCATCATCCATTTTTTGAGCGTCCGTATTTTGCCCGAATATACATAAGGATTAATGCGCAGTCGTGCAATAATCAAACTCTATTGCCGGACGATACTTTGTGTGCCAATCTTTAAAAAAAGGAAACCTGCTTTGATAAAACTGCATCATCTAAATTATAGCCGCTCCTCTAGGATTATTTGGCTCCTCGAAGAATTGGGCATCGAATACGAAATTATTCCATATTTTCGTAACACCACTACAATGCGCGCGCCGCCAGAACTTGGGGAAATTCATCCAATGGGCAAAGCGCCGATAATTGACGATGGGGGCATTATAATCGCTGAATCTGGTGCGATAATCGAATATTTGATTGCAAAATATGGCAAGGGCACACTCGCGCCCGATACAAATAGCCCGCTATGGCCCAAATACCTCGAGCTTTTGCATTTTGGCGAAAGCACGGCAATGCTTGGCCCATTAATCATGCTTTTCACACGCGGCACTGATGCGGCCTTGGCCCAAGGCTATGCAATGGGGAACATCAAAGAAAGCCTTGATTTTATTGAAACCACTTTGGGCGAAAATGAATTTTTATTGGGCGATAATCTAAGCGGCGCCGATATTCAGATTTATTATGTCCTTGATGGCATGGAAAGCGGCGGCATTTTATCTGGGCGCGAAAAATTAATGGAATATGTAAACCGAATTCGCGCGCGCCCCACTTTCAAAATCGCACTTGAAAAAGGCGGGCCGATTAGCTTTCCGCGCAAATAGCGGCATATCTGCCAAATATAGATGACAAAGCCGATTTAATCGGCTATCG
The DNA here is from genome assembly GCA_964442095.1 of uncultured Caulobacteraceae bacterium. Classification (GTDB taxonomy): domain Bacteria; phylum Pseudomonadota; class Alphaproteobacteria; order Caulobacterales; family Aquidulcibacteraceae; genus Pseudaquidulcibacter. Next base: position 5,163 of record CAYTWK010000150.1, read on the forward strand.
CACCGCGACCTGTGAAAGCAGGCCACTTTGACAATAACAATAATGCGTATTCCAGTTTTGGTAATCGTGCAAAGGAAAAGACATGACAAATATTATTGAGACCCTCAATAAAGAGGAAATCGCGCGCGTATTGGGCGATAAACAAATTCCAGATTTCTCTGCTGGTGACACACTTCGTGTAAATGTGAAAATTAAAGAAGGCGAACGCGAGCGTATTCAGGCCTATGAAGGCGTATGTATTGCGCGTTCTGGCGGCGGCCTTTCTGCAAACTTTACAGTTCGCAAAATCTCTTTCGGTGAAGGCGTCG
>CAYTWK010000151.1:0-5451 GCA_964442095.1 uncultured Caulobacteraceae bacterium
TACTCATAGGTATCGTTGATGGACGGGAAGTATTCCTTTGAAATCTTTACTTCAAGTGTTGGTAGCTTACCCCTCGATAAAATTCGTTGAATCTTTCTGACATCGGAGTGATTTGCATATGCGTTAAAGCAATACCCAGTATCTAATGATTTAGCCGATTCTTCATTATCGAAGATCAGCACCATATTGCTTTCTAATACTACATGCGCTTTTTCAATGACAGTTAATGGGGGTAAAATGGCAATTGCTAAAGCCACAATCAAATTGCTTTGCGTCACTTCAACACCACCTCATTCGGTAGTAGCACCCACCAATGCGCATCATAATTTACATTACCGCCATCAATACCCGCCTGTTTGCCGGTGCCCCAATATAAATCGCCGCGAATTGGCCCTTTGATTGCGCCGCCGCTATCTTGGGAAACCACAAGCCGCGTCAGGGTTTTTGGCGCGACCGCAACACGGCTATTAAACGCGCTAATAAAAATTGGCACGCCATAGGGGTGAATATTGGGATCCACAGCTAAAGAGCCGCCCGCCGTAAGTGGCAACCCCGATGAGCCTTTCGGGCCTTCGGTTTCATCTTTAATTTCAACAAATTCAAAGAAAACCGTGCGCGGATTGGTGTTTATCACTTCGCGCGCAAGTTTTGGGTCTGCGGTTTCAAACCACGCAATCAAAGATGACATTCCCGCCCCATCGCGCGGCAAAAGCCCGCGCCTTATAAGCTCGGTGGCGATAGATCCAAATGGCCGCCCATTGGTCGCACTATGGGCAACACGCACTTCGCGCCCATCTTGAAGTTTTAAGCGCCCCGAACCCTGCACCTGAATGGTCAAAGCATCGCCGATTTTGGCATAGGCAATTGGCGTGGCATTGCTAGTATTGATTTCGGCGCGCGTAAGGTATGGCGTAAAGACGCCGTCCACATTGCGGCCCACGATTTTTTTGCCCGCGAGCGTTCCGTCAAATGGGCCAAGCTCAATGGTTACTAAGTCCTTTGGTTTGGCGAATAATGGCTCATTGAATACTTCCGTTGGCGTAAGGCTTGCGTCCACCACTGGCTCATAATAACTAGTTAAGCGGCCAAAATCGCCCAAAGCTGAGCTAATCCGATAGGGCGTAAAGCCATTTTGCCAAAAATCGCGGCTCTCAATTTGGCTATTAGCCGCGTCTTGGCACGCTTTGGCCCAATCCTTGGCTTTGCCGGCATAGGTTCCGCGCACGGATAATGGCGCATCGGGCGCAAGCGCCATAGTTTGGGTGCAAGAGCGCTTGAGCGCAAGGCGCGCAGCATTAACATCGCTCTGCGGCCAATTGGGCAATGCATCAAAGCCAATTTTCTCAAAGCTAATATCGCCAATTTTGACCGCATTTGTTGGGGCAATGGTTTCCTTCTGCTTTGGCGCTGTTGCACATGCCGAGAGCGCCATAGCTAAAGCCAAAATTGCAAGGTTTCGCGCAAGCCTCATCGCAATTCGGCCTTTAGAAAAGCCATAGCCCTGGACCATGCCAAATCGGCAGCCGTCTTATTGTAACGGGGCGTGGTATCATTATTAAAGCCGTGAACCGTGCCCTCATAAAAGTGCGCACTATATTGCTTTTGGTTTGCTTTTAGTGCGGCTTCATAAGGTGGCCACATTTCATTGAAACGCGCATCATCGGAGGCAAAATGAAGCTGTAGCTTGGCTTTGATATTTTTAACGCCATCAAGCGGCGCAGCAGCGCCATAAAATGGAACACCAGCGCGCAAATCTGGCATTTGGGTGGCAAGGAAATTGACCATGCCGCCACCATAACAAAAGCCAATCGCGCCGATTTTGCGGCTTGAGTGCTCGATTATTTTCGCATGTTCGACAGCGCGAATAAAATCCTGACGGATTTTGCTTTGATCCAAAGTGCTAAATTTCGCGCGTGCCTCGTCTTCAGTGCCGGGATAGCCGCCCAAAGATGAAAGTGCATCTGGCGCAATCGCAATAAACCCCTCTAGAGCAATCCTGCGCGCGATATCTTTTATGTGTGGATTAAGCCCGCGATTTTCGTGAATTACAATCACCACAGGCAGTCTTTGCAAAAACCGCAATCTTTTGGGCCGCGCCATATAGGCATTTACATCAATACTGCCGCGCGGCGAAGGATAGCGTATATTTTCAATCCAAAGTCTTGGGTCATTCTGCGCGATCTGTTCAGCCTCAGCGAATTTTGGCGATAGGGCATTGAGGAAAACCGCAGCACTCGTACCAGCTACAGCATATTTTGATGCAGCTTCTAAAAATCCACGCCTATCAATATCGCCATGCACATATTTATCGAATAGTTTTACAACTTCGGGCGGAAAATCTTCTATTTTGTCAAACTTTGGGGTTTCCATAATAATTCCTCTTTTAAGGTCACGATATACGGATTTTAAAATTTGCAAAGCGAAATTTTGGCCTATTCCTCAAAACTTGAGATTTCATACTCCGCTAATTCCGCCAAATATTCATTTAAAGGCACCATGGAAACGCAAGGCGCGGCGCCATTAAATTTTAATTCACCGAGCACAAGTTTTTGCGCCAATATAATAGCAGGTATTGTCGGAATATGCGGCCCATCGCCATTTTTGGCAATAATGAACCATTTTCGGACTAGTCTTTGGCCATTCTTGTCAGTGCCAGACAATATCACAAACATGCCGCCATCATCAGAGCCAAATCTATCAAACCATTTGGCACTATTATAAAAGAAATCGCTATAGCGGGACAAATCGATGCTAATGCCCAAAGCGCCAAATGCGCGAACCAAGACACCTAGCCCCCAAAGCCCAAAATGCAATATCCCAAGCTCTAAGCCTGCCGAAAATTGAATTGACTTTATGCCATATTTTCGCGGCAATAAATCTAGATCAGGAATATCGCAATTTGCCATGTAGCGATTTCCAATCAAAGGAAGTTTTTGCACATAGGCATCTTGCCATCCAAATGGCTTTTCGTGCCCCGCAAATGGCTTTAAAGGTTTGCCGACATAGCTTAAAATTCCTTTGGTAGTAGCAAGCCCGCGCTCGGCTTTTTGCCCTGGGGCAATTCCGAACCTTAGGCTTTCAATTTGTGAAAATTCGCCCTTAAAATGTTCTAAAACTGCCGACGAAAGTGCCGGCACAGTGCTCGCGCCGCTAATGATTGCAACTTTGACTTTTTTTGCTGCTTCATTCAATGCGTCGATACCGACAACAAAATCGCGGCCATCAGCAAGATCAATATAATGGATTTTATTGGCAATACAGATTTCGGCAACCCTATAATCGGCCATTTGAAAAGGGCCGCAAGTGTTTACTACAACCTTCGGATTGAGCTTAGAAAGCCATTCACCCAAGGAGGCATTTGCATCAAAAATGGCTATGCTCGCAAATTCGCTATTAATATCAAGTAAGAGTGCCTCCGCCTTTTTCTTATCGCGGCCCGCAATAATAACTCTGATGCCCTTCTGGACCAGCGCGCGGCAAATTCTCTTGCCAAAATTGCCATAACCGCCCAAGACCAAAACACCATTCATTTTATGGAACTTTCACTATATTAAAGACACCTTCATACGAGTATAATTTGCCAAAAAGCCAATGCTTTATTTGCATATACATTCGAAAACTATTGTCATTTATAGCCTCCTCGAATGCGGTGCTTTGGCCAAACAACCAATCAAGCGGCAAATGCAAATTAAGACCAAAAATTCGCAAAACATAGCCATGATGGTGCAAGACAACCCTATTATCTACAAACTCATATGACGCCTTCCATGCTAGGCCACTTTTAGTATATTCAATTACACGATTATCGCCTATAGGCATCAATCTAGATTTGAACCCGATTGAGCTTTTACCTTTCGGCTTAAAGACCCTATCAAACCAAAATGCATTGCTATTCGGCTCACTTAAAAACCTTACAATTACTGGAATATTTTGTGCATTTATTGGCACTAAAGTCCGGGTTAAGGCCAATACCCATCCAAATGGCCGCAAAATTGGCGCGATATAAACATCCATTAGACCTTCGACAATTGTCACATCTTCGCTATAGCCTCTATTGGCATAGTGTTTGTGAAAAACCTTGGGCATATTTGCCCAATTTTCACCAAAAATAGTAGCAAAAATTGGATCTTTCTGGCTCATTTTGCAAGATTTCCAATTGGTTTAACCCCAAGAACCCAAAGCAAAAAATTACGCATTGCTCGCAAAATCGGATAAGCAAATTTTGCAATTGATGGATACTTAAAAACATTTGCGAAAAGCCGATTGTAAAAACCGTTTTTGGTCGATAAATTTGCCATAATTTCAAGCGCTTCTGCGCCTTGATAAAACTGGTTATTAAACACAAAAACCATTGAATTATCCAAATCTATTTTTTGATTATAAATCTCATTTAGAATGGGGTTTGAAATGTCATTTCGCGCATCAATAATTTCGAGGCAACCAACAGCCTTACGAATCCTTAGCGCCGTAGCAGCATAGCTACATAAAGGGCATTCCCCATCATAAACCAAGGTAACAATATTATTTGTCTGGGGTTCCAATTTGCGCTATTTCTCCAAAGCGAGCATAGCGGATTTACTTTAAAAAGAAAGCGTAATTGTGGATTATCAAACCGTAAAATGGATACATATCCTTAGTTCGACCATTTTATTTGGCACAGGAATTGGAACCGCCTTTTTTATGTTTATGGCAAATCGCTCAAGGGAAATTGCGGCAATAGTGTTTGCCACTAAAACCGTTGTAATAGCGGACTTTCTATTTACCACTCCGGCTGTTGTAATCCAGCTCTTAAGCGGCCTATATCTTATCGAACTTGGCGGCCACGAAATGACATCTAAATGGATAATCTATGGCCTTGGCCTTTATTTTTTCGCAGGCGCATGTTGGCTACCTGTGGTTTGGATGCAAATAAAAATGCGCGATTGGGCGATGGCGGCATTCAATGACCAAACGAATTTGCCTAATAAATATTGGAAATTTGAAAGATATTGGGTATTTCTCGGCGCGCTCGCATTCCCTGCGATCATAATTGTGTTTTGGCTGATGGTAAATAAACCAGCCTAATCCAATTTTACATTATTCAGCAATCTGTCAATTAGTGCCTTTTCAACCCTTGGCGCATTTTCAATCGCGCAGCCCAAGCGCGCCCAATGTTCGATTTGCGCTGCAATAGAGCGGGTTTGTAATTTACCAGCTTCGCGCGCTGCACCAATGATTTTCTTCGATAATCTAACCGCTGTAATAGTATCTGCCATAAATCCCCCAAGGCAATTTATGTAGCACCATAAACTAAAACTATTAAAAAGTTGCAAATTGCAACCCATTTCCGCAAGGGAAACTGGTGAAAAATTGGCGATTGTCCAAGAATATACTTGGCAAAACTAATATTTCTAGGTTAGGCTAATTAAAAACTACAAGGTGGGGAAAATGGATTTTGAATTAACCGAAAAA
>CAYTWK010000152.1:0-5423 GCA_964442095.1 uncultured Caulobacteraceae bacterium
GGCGCGCCACGCACTACAGGCGGCACTTTTACCATTGGTTTCATATCTTGGCCCCGCATGCGCGGCACTAATTACGGGGTCTGTAGTAATTGAAACAGTTTTCCAACTTCCCGGAATAGGTCGCAATTTCGTAAATTCGGCTTTGCAACGCGATTACCCAGTTGTTATGGCGGTTGTGGTTCTCTACGCAAGCTTGATTATTCTTTTAAACCTAATTGCCGATTTGATTTATGGCCTTCTTGATCCGAAAGTTACATATGATGAATAGGCAAATAACCAACGAAAATGCGAAGCTAATAGAAAAGTCTTCGGTGATTGGGCGCTCTTTATGGCAAGACGCGCGGCGTCGGCTATTTCGCAATAAAGCGGCCGTTATTTCTATGTTCGTGATTGGCTTTCTTGTCTTGCTCGCAATATTTGGACCAATGTTTTGGGTTCATAGCTATGATAAAATCTATATCGATAGAGTATTGTTAGAGCCAAGCATGGCAGATACTCATCCATTTGGCACCGACCCGCAAGGGCGCGATCTATTCGTCCGACTTTTACATGGCCTAAGAATTTCGCTGGCCGTTGGCGTTGTGGCAACATTTGTTTCTCTACTGATTGGGGTATTATGGGGTGCAACTGCTGGCTATATTGGCGGTAGGGTCGATCAAATAATGATGCGTATTGTCGATGTATTATACGCCCTTCCCTTCATTTTCTTTGTTATTATTCTAATGGTGGTTTTCGGACGCAATATTATTTTGATTTTCATTGCAATTGGCGCGGTTGAATGGCTTACTATGGCGCGGATTGTTCGCGGTCAAACGCTTTCGCTACGTAAAAAAGAATTCATCGAAGCAGCACAAGCCGCCGGCCTTTCAACTTTTGATATTATCATAAAACACATTGTTCCAAATTTACTTGGGCCAGTTGTGGTTTATGTAACCCTTACAATTCCGAATGTCATTATGGCCGAGAGCTTCCTTTCATTCCTTGGACTAGGTGTGCAAGAACCCATGACGTCTTTGGGCAATTTGATTTCAATCGGCGCGAAAGAAATGGAAATTGCGCCTTGGCTTTTGATTTTCCCGGCGGCGACAATGATGATTACTCTATTTTGCCTAAACTTTATTGGCGATGGCCTAAGAGATGCGATAGACCCGAAAGATAGGTAATAAAATGACGCCTGCGTCATTTTGCCATATAGCGGACAATTGAAACTTGAAGCACTCTCTTGCTAAATCAAGGGAGTTCAGAATGAAAGTAACAGTCGTAACCCATCCACCAAAGGAAATTCGCACCTTTGGTGCCCCCTCGCCTGAAGCAACAATGGGCGATGTCGAAGTTATCCGCGAAGTATTCCACACTCCGCTGAATGGCTCTTTTAATTGGGATTATGATAGCGCGAATGCCAAAATCCGCAGGCTATATGAACTCGGCAAAATCCATAATTGGAACGTAACAACCGATATTGATTGGGACTTACCATTTGACAAAAATGATTTTCCAATGCCTCCTATGACCAACCCGATGAATGGCTATCCCGAATATGAAGCGCTTTCGCACGAAGAGAAAGTCCGCTTTTCATGGAAAAACCATGCTCAAACCGCAAGCCAGTTTTTGCACGGAGAACAAGGCGCAATGTTAGTTGCCTCCCAGCTTGTAAGCGCTGCGCCAACTTATGATGCCAAATTATATGCAAGCTCGCAAACTTTCGATGAGGCGCGCCATGTTGAAGTATTTAATGAATATTTGCGCCGCCGCTGCGGCATGGTTTATCCGATTAATCCAAACCTAAAGGCTCTTATTGATAAAGTCCTCGCTGATGAGCGCTGGGATTTAAAATTCATTGGCATGCAATTAGTTATAGAGGGGCTAGCATTGGCGGCGTTTGGCTCAATTATCCAAACCACTAGCGATCCATTATTCAAACAAGTTGTCGCCTTGGTTATGCGCGATGAAGGCCGCCATGTTGCCTTTGGGGTCAATTATCTTGAGGATTGGATAAAGGCATTACCGCAAGAAGAAATCGAAGATAGGGCCGAATTTGCATATCAGGCGACATTGATAATGCGCGACAGGCTCTTTAGTCTTGAAGTTGCCCGCGAATATGGCTTTGATTTAGAGGCGGTCCATAAGCATATTATGGAAAGCCAAGTTATCAAACTATTCCAGCATCTATTGTTTGAGCGTATTATTCCAAACTTCAAGCGCGTTGGCCTATTGACCGAAAAAATCCGCCCTAAGTTTGAGGCAATGGGCGCGATGGCCTATGAAGATTGTCTTGGCGATTTGGACATAGATTGGGCCCACCTCGAGCGGCCATTGCCAACAAAAGAATATTTAGCGGGCGCACAAATCGCCGCTGAATAATTAGCTTCTTACTTTTTGAGAATCGGCGGCGCTCAAATGTGCCGCCCTTTTTATGATACAAATTTGCGCGCAATCAAAAGGCCAAGCGCCGCCGAAGTGCCGGTTAAGAACATGCCCCATGCCATATCGACAATCACGACATTCATAGTCCAACCTTTTAGGGTTGCATAATTGGTCATATCATAAGTGCCATAGGCAAGGAGCCCAAGTAAAGCGCCGCTAACCAAAGCCATTAGCCAATTTCCATTTGCAAAATTTGGCAGAACAGCAAAATAAACAATGCCCATAATATAGAAAATATAGAAAGCGCCAGCGGCGACAAAGTTCGGCTGCGGCAGCAAGAGCGCGCCAATTTCGCTTTTGTAGAAATTATTGGCGATCCTAGTTAGCCATAAATAATCTAGGCCAAAAAAGACAATCGCTGTGGCGAAATAAACAATGATATTCTTCATTATATCCCCAATATCGGCTGCAAAAAGCGCACAAGCCGGCTTTTGAACTTCAATGGAGCATCGGTAACCGCAAGGCAAATACAATCCATATCATTGGCGGCAATTGGTTGATGCTCAATAGATTCGTCAGTTTCTTGGACATCACCTGGCCAAAACTCTGAAATCTTGTCGGAAAATCCGCCCTGCAAAACTAGGGTTAGCTCCATACCGCGATGGCTATGCTCTGGCACGGCGGAACCTTTCGGGATTTTCAAAAGGCGTACTTTTGTATTGTCATTGGTTTCGATTGGATAATGATAGGCGCCAACACCCAAAGGCTTCCACTTTATGCCGTCAATATCATGTCCAAGCTTTTGAACAAGCGGAAGCGGCAATATCCTGCCTTCTTTTGGGTATTCGGCAATCGAGGTTTTATTGCTTTCGTAATCGACGCTTTCGTCGATTGCGCCAGTTTCTAATTCCTTTAAGCGCGCCATTGTGGCAGCAAAAGATTGTGACAGATCCGAGGGTTTTGCCGGCACAGCTTCTAGTAAAGCGCCAGATAATTGCTCCATTTCATGAAGCGCCTTTTTACAATCGTTACAAATCGCAATATGGGTCGCTATAAGCAATGCCCACCCCTCTTCGAGGCGGTTATTATTATATGCCCACAATAAATCATCATTTATATGGTGTTTAATTGCCATTTAATCTTCTCTTTTTTCTAATACGCGGCGCAATTTACCAAACGCCAGCCTTATTCTTGATTTGACAGTTCCAATCGGAATTTGCACTTTTTGTGCGATTTCAATATGCGACAAGCCTTCATAAAAAGACAATCTAATCAATTCGGCTTGTTCTTCGGGCAGTTTTGCGACTTCTTCATTTAGCTTTACAGATTGCTCAAAATCTATCATTTTTTGATCGCCAAGCAGCTCGGGATTATCAAAGATTGGATCTGTTGGGTCAAAAGATGGTCTTAATTGGGTGCGCACAGCGTCAGTTCTGGTATTTCTAGCGATAGTAAAAATCCATGATGAGACAGAGCCGCGCGAACTATCGAACATATGCGCTTTACGCCAAACCTTTATCATTACCTCTTGGGCCAATTCATCGGCACTAGTTTGGCTAATTTTGGTTGCCCGCATAAAACTATTTAATCGTGGAACATAATAAGTAAAAAGCCTTTCAAATGATTTTGTGCATTGCTTTTGACCAACATCGATCAGGCATTGCAATAAATCTTCGGCTTCTTTATCTTTCAATTTCTTTTGCCCTTTGGCCATATCAATCAATATGGCATCAGCCTTAGCACCAATCTGTTTGATGGGCACTATAGCAGGTTCAAAATATTCGCTCTTAATCGCAGTATTATGTCGCATAAAGTATAATACGCATGCAATTTATTTTGGATCACATTGATCCAATTATAAACTCTTATCGTTTACCACTCTAGGAGCAAGAAAATGAAACCAAGTGGGAAAAAGCGATTTGCAATAATCGGTTCGGGTATTTCAGGTATTAGCGCCGCTTGGTTATTAGACAAAACCCACGATATTGTTGTCTATGAAAAAGGCCAATATTTGGGTGGCCATACCAATACATTAGATATAGTGGTCAATAATCAGACTATAGCGGTTGATACTGGCTTTATAGTCTATAATGAGGCCAATTATCCCAATCTAATAAAATTATTAGATGAACTTGGAGTAGAAACCGCGCTTTCCGATATGTCATTCGCGGCATCTTTTGACAATGGTGATTTTGAATATTCTGGAACCGGCCTATCGGGAATATTGGGCCAAAAGCGCAATATTTTTCGCCTTGGGTTTTATAAAATGGTGCTCGATATATTGCGATTTTATAAAATTGCACCCAATGCTCTAATTGATGCCGATTGCCAGAAACTATCCCTGGGCGAATTCCTCGATAAGAATGAGTTTTGCGAAGAATTCACCCAAAAGCATTTATTGCCAATGGGCGGCGCGATTTGGTCCACAACCAATAAAGAAATGCGCAATTATCCCTTGATTGCATTCCTAAAATTCTTTGAAAATCATGGGCTTTTGGCTACTCATAATCACCCAGTCTGGCGCACAATTGTTGGCGGTAGCCGCGAATATATTAGAAAAATCAGTGCAAATTTCAAAGGTGAATTGCGCGTAAATTGCGGCGCCAAAAAAGTCGAAAGATCCGCCGGCAAAGTATTCGTTACCGACAAAAATGATATTCGCGAGGAGTTTGACGGCGTGATTTTTGGCTGCCACGCCCCCGATGTGCTTAAACTAATCGTGCCAACACCCCAAGAAGCCAAATTATTGGGGGCATTCGAATACACACAAAATACCGCATATCTCCATAGCGATTTACGATTTATGCCAAAGCGTAAAAACATTTGGTCAAGCTGGAATTATATCGGAACTTCGGGCGCAAATGACGGCCAATTATGCCTCAGCTATTATATGAATAAGCTGCAGCCCCTAAATTGCGATACGCCGATCATAGTAACTTTAAACCCAAGGGATAAAATCGCCAAAGAATTGACTTTTGCAAAAATCCAATACGAACATCCATTGTTTAATCAAAAGGCTATCGATGCACAAAGGCAATTATGGCAAATCCAGGGGCAAA
>CAYTWK010000153.1:0-3223 GCA_964442095.1 uncultured Caulobacteraceae bacterium
TGTATTCTTTCTATTTTATAACCAAAGTTGAAAAACAATGGCCCAGAAATGGGCAAAATCTTAGTGTAATGGGGGTTAATGCCAATCTAGTTGAGATTGGAAAGCCTATTGAGGGGCAAAGCGCTCTAGTAATGATTCATGGCGCATCCTCAAATGGCCGTGAGTTTTTGTCTTCTTTGGTTCCAAGATTAAATAATCATCATATTCTTGTGCCCGATAGGGCAGGGCTTGGTTATTCAGGCCGACCAGTGGGCGCGGAAAAATTAGGAACGCAGGCCGAATTTATCGGTAAAATTATGGATGCAAAGGGCGTCAAAAATGCGGTAATTGTCGGCCATTCTTGGGGGAGTGCGGTCTCTTTGCGCTTGGCACAAGATAGGCCAGATTTGGTCAAATCTATTGTGCTTTTAACCCCTGCGACCCATCCATGGAAAGGTGGCACCAGCGCCGTCAATAAACTTGCGGCGACACCAATTATTGGGAAATATGTTTCTTGGGTTCTACCGCCAATTTTTGGGCCATTTTTAATGCCAAGCGGCATTGATGAAGGTTTTTATCCCGCCAAAACAATTCCCGAATATCGCCAAAAAGTCGGGCTAGACTTGGTTTTGCGACCAGAGACTTTTCGTTCGAATGCAATGGATTTACACGCCGGCACCGAAGAATTGCGGGCCCAATCACAAAATTATTCGAAAATTAAAGTGCCGATAAGTGTTATAGCAGGCTCGGGCGACAAAATAGTACTCAATAAAATCCACACCGAAGGCATTAAAAATGCGATCCCCCAAGCGCGGATTTTTTATGTGGACGGGCAGGGGCATTTGGTGCATTGGGCAAAGACCGATTTTGTTATTGATATAATAAAGGCCTATTCAAATGGTTCGAAATATCCCGATGATAAAGCAATTGCAGCGGATGGAATTAGGATAGAGCGCTAATGAAAAGACCAAACTTTCCCTTAAAACTCCGCATTTTGTTATTTTTGCGCAATCTTTCCGCCAAGAATAGCTTTGCTGGCCCGCACGAAGATTTAAATGCCGCGCGCGCGCGCTTTAATGCTGGCGCTAAATTGGGCAATGAAAAGTTCAATCAAAAGCGCGAAATCGCCTTTACCCAAGACCTAGAGCATAATGGCAATAAATTGCGTATTTACCGCAATAGTGATGCGAAAAACCAGAAGGTTATAATTTATTTTCATGGCGGCGGAATGGTCTATTATAACCTCGAGGCTCAAGATTATAATTGTCGGCATATGTCGGCGATGAATGATTGCATTGTCGTTAATGCGAACTACCGCCTTGCACCAGAGCATAAATTCCCATCGGCCCATGATGACGCCATTGAAGTTTTGAAATGGGTAAACCAAAATATTGCCGAATTTGGCGGCGATTCCAAACAAATCATAACCATGGGCGATAGTGCAGGGGCGAATTTGGCCGCGAGCCTTGCGGCATTTGCGCGCGATAATAAAAACGTTTCCCCGCTTTTGGGGCAGGTGCTTATCTATCCATGGTGCGATACTTCGTGGGAAAATCATCAATCATTTAAGGATTATGGCGATAAAAATTATATACTAAGTGGCCGCGATATTGAATTTTTCACAAATTCCTATTTCGGCAATAAAGAGGATTTGGAAAATCCGCGCGCAAATTTGATGAAACACGAAAACCTAAATGGCCTTCCGCCCGCGTTTATTTTAACTGCCGAATTTGATCCATTGTGCTCCGAGGGGCAAAAATATGCTCAGATGCTAGAGGCGGCAGGCGTATATGTAAAAGCCGTGACCTATCCCAATTCGGTGCATGGATTTATGTCAATTTTGGATGCGCAGTTCAAAAACCGCGAACCATTAAAAGACATTTGCGAATTTGTTAAAAGCCTCTAACCACATTGCCCGCGATGGCGCAGCATTGCATCGGCCAAAACACACGCCATCATTGCTTCGCCGACGGGCACCGCGCGTATGCCAACGCATGGATCATGGCGGCCTTTGGTTACAAGTTCGATTTCTTCTTGTGCGCGGTTTAGAGATTTTACGGCCGTCAAAATTGACGAAGTCGGCTTTATAGCAACCCGAACCACAATATCTTGGCCAGTTGAAATCCCCGCCAATACGCCGCCATTATTGTTAGATTTGAAGGCTATTTGGCCATTTTCCATAAACATCTCATCGGCATTTTCATGGCCCATTAGAGTGGCGGCGCCAAAGCCCGCGCCAATTTCAACGCCCTTTGCGGCATTAATTGACATCATTGCGCTAGCTAATTCGCTATCAATTTTGCCGTAAATGGGCGCACCCCAACCCGCGGGAACGCCAGAAGCAACAATTTCCATCACCGCGCCAATTGATGTGCCATTCTTACGGATTTCATCAAGATAATTTTCCCACACTGGCACAATCGCTGCATCGGGCGCGAAAAATGAATTTTTGGAAACTTCTTCCCAATTCCAATTATCGCGATTTATTTTGTGTTCGCCGATTTGCACCAAAGCGCCGCGTATTTGGATATTTTCCCCCAAGATTTTACGCGCTACAGCGCCGGCGGCGACACGTGCCGCGGTTTCGCGCGCCGAAGATCGCCCGCCGCCGCGATAATCGCGCACGCCATATTTGGCATCATAAGTAAAATCGCCGTGCCCTGGCCGCCAAGCTTTGGCAATATCGCCATAATCTTTGCTACGTTGGTCGGTATTGCGTATTAATAGGGAAATTGGCGCGCCGGTTGTAACTTGGCCATTGGTATCAGAATCTTCGAAAACGCCAGAAAGTATTTCGACCAAATCATCTTCGCGGCGCTGTGTAACAAAGCGGTTTTGCCCCGGTTTTCTTAAATCAAGGAAGCCCTGAATATCATTCGTAGTCAAAGGAATATTTGGCGGACAGCCATCAATAACACAGCCCAATGCGGGCCCATGAGATTCGCCCCAAGTGGTAACACGAAATAAATGACCGAACGTATTATGACTCACTAAAAAAACCTCTATTTTGGACACTATGCGCGAAAAACTTTAATTGCGCTCCTCGAATACCTCAAGTATTCGTCGTCGCCCAATTTTCAGTGTTTTCACATCTCTTGCCGCAAACTAGAGGCTTTTGCCTTTAAATACAATTATTGGTTTCATCTCCAAAGCAAAAGCCCCGAAACATATTTTCGGGGCTTCTAAAATAAAGTTTATTCATTCTTTCCTAACTCGCCGAGTGAGGCCGAAGGCCGAAGGTGGC
>CAYTWK010000153.1:3323-5387 GCA_964442095.1 uncultured Caulobacteraceae bacterium
AAAGTTTATTCATTCTTTCCTAACTCGCCGAGTGAGGCCGAAGGCCGAAGGTGGCGAGTTGAATTTCCTAGTATTTAACTTTCCCCTCAAGACCCCAAACGCGCGGTGCGTTCACAAAGCCTGTTAGATTGTTGAAATCGATACCACCGACAAGTGCTGCTTTATCGAGGATATTGCGGCCATAGGCAGAGATTTCATATTTGCCATCTGAAAGTAGAAGTGATGCGCGGACGCCGCCTTCCCAGAAACCTTCTTCGCTAAATTCAACTGATTTATATAAGAAGAAATTAGTTTCGCCTTTATAGGCCCAATCGGTTGAAAGATTGATTTCATTGCCATTCTTAAGTGGAATATTATAATTTGCGCCCAAATTCATTATAAGTTCTGGCGCGTTCGGGAAGGAATTGCCATTGATTGTTGCATTGCCATTTGCATCAAGTGGGTTCAAGACCGTGCAAAGGATAAATGGTGCACCGCATGCCGCAACTTTTAGGCTTGGGTCGTTAATTTCTGTATGATTATACGAGAAACTAGCATTTAGCGCTAAACGCTCTGTCGCCAAAAATTGGAACTCGGCCTCAAAACCGTGTCCAAGGCCTTCTTTGATATTAATCAAAGTATTGGTATTTCCTGCGCCGCCAATTGCGGTTAATTGCTGGTCATCAATCTTTAAGGTGTAAGCAGAAATATCAGCGCGTAAACGGCGATTGAGCATATAGGCTTTCATGCCCGCTTCAAAAGAAGTCACATATTCAGACTTTGCCTTAGTTATTGCAGTTCCGAACAAGAGGCGGCCTTGGATTGAAGGCGCTCTAAAGCCGCGCGCCGCTCTTGCATAAAGATTTACATCCTTATTTGCAGCATAGACGGCAGATAAATCCCATGAAACTGCGCCATCGCTTGTTGATACGGTGCGAGGAGCTGCGCCCGTTATACCGCCGCTTGCGGTTAAGTCTTTTGATTCATCAGAATAACGTAGACCTGCAGTTACTTTCAATTTTTCGCTCAGGTCAAAGCTAGAAGTCCCGAATACAGCCCATGCGTCAGTTTTTTGGCTTTGGCGAGCATCGGAGAAAATGCCAGTTGGTGAAAAATATGCGAATGAAAGCAAAGACACATCTTCAGAGAAATAATATGCGCCAACTTGCCACGTAAAACCAGTTTTTGAATTTGATGCCAAGCGAACTTCTTGGGAGAATTGATCAAGTCCACTAATGCCATCAGCTGAATCCGCGTCGAAAGGAATAAAGCCAGGGCCCTTGGTTAAAGATCCGCCGTCAATATCGCCGCGTCCAAAGAAATCAACATTTTCGTATCCTGAGATTGAGGTAAACGTGACATCACCAAGATCATAATTAATCCGAAGGCTTGCACCTTTTGTGGTCAATTCTTGATTATTGCCAAAACCGCCATCGTAAGAAACGCTGTCACGTTTGAAATTGCCATTTATACCGCGTTGGCCACGTGTCATTATATTGGCGCGGAAAGTTTGCGAAGTGCCGTCTAGGTCGCGCGCATGAATGTTAAAAATGGCGTCCAATTTGTCATTTGGTTTAAAACGCGCTTGGATACGGCCCGCTGTTTCTTCAAAGCCGCCCATTTTAGCGCTACCGCCGGCTGGGTCGGTGTCAGTTATATAATCGCCTTGGAATTGATGCAGTGCAGAAACACGAACACTAAATGTATCACTAAGCGCCGCTTCATATGCACCTTCTAGGTCATAGCCGTCAAAGCTGCGAACCCCCGCTTTAATATAATTCGCCTTGCCATCACCCGGGCGAACGCTTTCAAACTTTACAACGCCGGCTGGTGTATTGCGGCCAAAGTTTGTTCCTTGAGGCCCGCGCAAAATCTCGATGCGATCAAGATCAAAAACTGGGAAGCCTTTTAAAAGTGGGTTTTCAAAGACAACGTCATCATAAACCAAAGAAACTGGCTGCGATGCGTTAAGGTCAAAATCGGTATTGCCAAGACCACGAATGTAAAAGCGTGGGAAGGCGCGTCCGAAAGAGCTTTCAACATTAAGCGATGGCACGCGCGCTGAAAGTGAATTCATATCACCTG
>CAYTWK010000154.1:0-5381 GCA_964442095.1 uncultured Caulobacteraceae bacterium
GTTTTCACCGAAAATTAGCTGTCCGGCATTCATGGCCTCTTGAACGGTTACATTGCTTTGGGTTTTACAAACCGCAACCAAATTTATTTGGTGCATATCGCGATTGGCTTTGAGCGCGGATGCTTTAATAGTTTCAATTATTTTTTCGCGCCTTTGGGCAAATTGTGAAAGAGAATTTTTTCTATCCATGAAAGACGCTCTAACTGAAATTATGCGCGGTTCAAAGCGGTTTTATAGGCAAAATGGCGTTTTTGTTTTAACTGACCAAGAGCGCGCAGCCAATATTGCACAAATAATTTCTCTATGCCCAAAAAGTGCAAAAATTATAATTCGCAATCATAATTTTGCCCAATATTCGCAATACATTACTAAGGCCAATCGATCAAAAATATTGGCAACAATTAATCCAAAATTGGCGCGACGAAACAAATTATACGGCGTGCATATTCCCAATAAGCGCATTAAATATTTTCGCCAAAGCGCGCGCTCCAATCTTGTTGTGACGGCATCGGCGCATAATATTGGTGAAATATTACGTGCAAAAAACGCCAATATAAGAAATATAATAATTTCGCCAATCTTTAAAAGCCAAAGCCCAAGCGCAAAAACCACGCTTGGGCCGATAAAGATTGGGCCGATAAAATTGGCGTTATTGGTGCGCCAATTTAGCGCTTTAAACTTCATTGCTTTGGGCGGGATAAATGAAAAAACTATCCGCCGTCTTGGCAATATTAAAATTGGCGCAATTGCTGGCGTTAGTTTTAAAATACCGCCATTGCCGCATGTACAGCCATAAACATTAGGACCAATTGGGAAAGTATAAAGACACTAAAGCGTATCATAACTTTACCTTCTGTGGCCTGTATCAATGAATGGATAACGCGCAAAAAGACATAGGCCCATGCCAAATTCACGAAAGCCGGACTGGCAAAACCGCCAATATGTATAGCCAAAGCAAGCGCATAAAAAATAGTTGGCGCTTCATGAAGGTGATTGTAATTATCGGCAACCGCGCGCGCCGAGCTTGGCAATAGGTCCGCGCTGGCAGAACCCTTTAATTTATAATCATCAGGGTTTATTTTGGCGGCCTGCATTGCCGGAATTCTTTTGGCATAAAGCCAAATTGTCATTATCAAAGTCCAAAGAACAAGCGCTATAATTGGCTGCAACATTATCTTTCTCCCTCTATTTTATATTTAAAAGTGCCCCACGTTTAAATTGAATACTAAACGTAATATTCAATCTACATGGGGCACTCTAGATGTCAATAAAATAATGAGACTGCTTTATGCGGCCTGTTTTGCGCCTTTTCCGAAGCGGCCATAAAAGGTTTCGCCCTTTTCGGCCATTTCCCTTACCAATGCATTTGGCTTGAACCTATCGCCATATTGCTGCGCGAGTTTATCGCAAGCCGCAACAAATTCCTTTAGGCCGATGGCATCAATCATAGAAATCACACCGCCTGTATAGGGTGCAAATCCCCAACCGAATATAGAGCCAACATCGGCATCAACCGGCTCGGTGATAACGCCTTCTTCAAAGCAGCGCGCCGCCTCTATGGCTTGGCGATACAAAAGCCTTTGTTTTAGGTGTTCGACATAATCAGGACTAGCCTCGAGCTTGTCAGCCTTAATCATTTCACTAAGACCTGGCCATAGGTTTTTTGTGCCATCGTCATGATAATCATAAAAGCCCTTTTTGTTTTTGCGGCCAAATCTTTCGTGCTTGGTGACCAAATCGGCGATAATAGTTTGACCTTTGGTATCGACCCATTTTGCGCCGAGATCATTCTTGGTTGCAGTTTGCACCTTATAAGATAAATCAAGCGCAACCTCATCAATCATGGCAAGCGGCGGAACTGGCATACCAGTCATGCGGCCCACATTTTCGATGATTGCTGGCTTGATGCCTTCGCCAAACATTTCAACGCCCTCTTGAACATAAGTTCCAAAGCAACGCGATGTATAAAAGCCGCGCGAATCATTAACCACAATCGGGGTTTTCTTAATCTTAAGGACATAATCAACCGCTTTGGCCAAAGTTTCTTGGCTAGTTTTTGCGCCCATAATAATTTCAACCAATGGCATTTTTTCAACCGGTGAGAAAAAATGTATTCCAATAAAGCTCTCGGGGCGAACTGAAACCTCTGCCAATGATGTGATTGGCAAAGTTGATGTGTTTGATCCAAAAACCGCAGTTTCACCAAGTTGCGCCTCTGCGCGTTTGGTAACATCCGCTTTTACTTCGCGGTTTTCAAACACCGCCTCTATGACCAAATCCGAACCCTTGATTAGTTCATAATCAGTGGTCGCGGTGATTAGCGCCAAAATACCATCTGCCTTTTCTTGGGTCATTTTTTTGCGGCCAACCTGCTTTTTGAGTAGATCGGCGCAGTGGGCCTTGCCTTTTTCTGCGTCCTCTTGGGTTCGGTCAATCAATACGGTTTCAATACCGGAAATGGCCTGTTGGTATGCTATTCCCGCACCCATCATGCCAGCGCCCAAAACCGCAACTTTTTTATATTCGGTTGGTGCAAAACCTTGCGGGCGATTTGAACCTTTGGACAAAGCTTGGGAGCTTATAAACAATGAGCGAACCATAGCTTTTGCGCTAGGGGTCGCAAAATTTTTCAAGAAATAACGTGTTTCAATCCGAAGCGCGGCATCCATTGGAACTTGAAGGCCCTCATAGACCGCCGACATAATCGCGAGTTGCGCCGGATAATTGCCATAGGTATTTTTTGAAATCATGGCATTGCCGCCAACAAAATTCATTGTCCCTGCTGGTGTGTAGGGGCCATCTTTAACTCTAAAGCCTTTTACGTCCCATGGCTGCACCGCTTTTGGATTTGCCAAGACCCATTTTTTCGCCGCAGCAATTGTTTCGCCGACGGGCACTATTTCGCCAATAACACCAAATGAAAGCGCCTCTTTTGGTTTCATGGATTTGCCTTCAAGCAAATAGCCCGCCGCATTTTGAACACCCATTAGGCGCGGTAATCTTTGGGTTCCGCCCGCCCCAGGCATAAGGCCGACTTTGGCTTCTGGTAGGCCCAATTGAATTCTATCATTGTCCGCCGCAACGCGATAATGACATGCCAAAGCAATCTCTAGGCCACCACCCAATGCCAAACCTTCGAGGGCACATGCAATTGGCTTGCCGCAAACTTCGAGGTCACGCAAAGCGCTATTAAGTCTAAAGCCACTTTTAAAGGCTGCCTTTAACAAATCATCTTCACTAAGATTTTCATCGACAACCACCGCATTCGAGCCAATTTCACCCAAATCTGCGCCCGCGCAAAAGCCATTGTCTTTACCCGAAGCAAACACAGCGCCTTTGATAGAATCATCAGACTTAAAACGCTCGGCCATTATGGTGATTTCGCTCATGACCGATTGAGTAATGGTATTCATGGTTTTATTTGGCACATCAAATATGACCAATGCTATGCCATCATTATCGATTTCGACTTTGAAATTCTCGTATTTATTTGTGGTCATGATTATACTCTTTGAATAATTGTTGCTGTGCCCATACCTGCGCCAACGCAGAGGGTGATTAATGCGGTTTCTTTATTAGTGCGCTCTAGCTCGTCTAGGACTGTGCCAAGAATCATTGCGCCAGTTGCGCCAAGTGGGTGGCCCATTGCGATTGCCCCGCCGCAGACATTGATTTTATCATGGTCAATATCATGCGCCTGCATAAAGCGAAGCACTACTGCGGCGAAAGCTTCATTAAGTTCATAAAGATCTATATCCTTTGAATTCATGCCTGCCTTTTTAAGCGCCTTTGCAGCCACAAATTCAGGGCCAGTTAGCATAATCGAAGGCTCGGAACCGATAGAGGCCATAGAAATGATTTTTGCGCGCGGTTTCATGCCGGTGACTTTTGCCATTTCTTCATTGCCGATTAAAACGCCCGCCGCGCCATCAACAATACCCGATGAATTACCCGCATGATGAACGTGATTTACTTTTTCAAGTTCTGGATATCTTTGCATAATAATTGCATCAAACCCTGGCATCATTTCGCCCATCATTTTAAAGCTTGGTTCCAAAGAGCCAAGCGATTGCATGGTGGTATCTGGCCGCATATGCTCATCATGGGCCAAAATAATTGCGCCCATTTGATCTTTGACTGGGACGATTGATTTCTTAAAGCGCCCTTCTTCCCATGATTTTGCCGCGCGCTTTTGACTCTCAACGCTATAGCTATCCACATCATCACGGCTAAAGCCATATTTGGTGGCAATTGTATCTGCGCCAATGCCTTGGGGGGTGAAATGGCTTTTGATGGCAACCAAAGGATCCGATGCCCAAGCATTACCATCTGAACCCATTGGCACGCGCGACATATGCTCTACGCCGCCACCAATTGCCATATCGGCTTCGCCCGATTTGACCTTTGCCGCTGCCATATTAATCGCCTCTAGGCCTGATGCACAAAAGCGGTTTACCTGCACGCCCGCCGTAGTTTCGGCATAATCGGCGCACATTACAGCCGTGCGCGCAATATCGCCGCCTTGTTCGCCAATTGGCGTAACGCAGCCCAAAACCACATCATCAACAAGCGCCGTGTCAAGATTATTTCTATCCCGAAGCGCCCCCAAAACTTGGGTCGCTAAGCTAAGAGATGTGATTTCATGCAAAGCGCCAGTATTGCGCCCTTTGCCGCGCGGCGTGCGCACCGCGTCATAAATATATGCTTCACTCATTCGGAGGTCTCCTTATTGTTTCTAATTATTGCTAAAGATGTTATTGCGCGCGCCGCCAATTTTTGGCGGTTGTCGAATAATTCTGCTTCCATGAAAATTGTATTGCGCCCCATGCTTACGATGCGCGCTTTGACTATAATTTCGCCTTTGCGGATTGGCCGCAAATATTGAACGTTTAGATCAATTGTATTAGGCATTCCGCGCCCCGCAAGTTTGACCATCGCAAGCATACCCATAGCATCATCAAGCATTGCCGCGAGCATTCCGCCCTGCACACTTCCCATTGGGTTAAAAAGTGTATCAAGCGCCTCAAACTTGACCACAGTTTCGCCCATTGGAATATCAAGCGATACCAATTCAAAGCCCAAAGTGCGCGAACATGGCGCAATCGAATTTATATTAGCGGCGGCGAAGGCATTTTCTATTTCGCTACCGCTTCGCTGCTTGAGCGCGGTATTTTCGTTAGCGCTACCGCTTCGCTGCTTGAGCGCATCTTTATCCATTATTGCATCTCCGCCACCACAACTGGGCAATTAATTGAATTTGCGATATTGCAAACTTCATGGGCATTATGATGAAGGGTTTCTAATTCCTCTTTAGTGGGTGCATTGCCTTCAAAGTGGATTGTTGGGTTTAAAGTCACCAAAACAATTGCAACTTTGCCATC
>CAYTWK010000155.1:0-5338 GCA_964442095.1 uncultured Caulobacteraceae bacterium
CGCGAACCAAAGTTGGCGATGCGCCATCACGTAAATGAAACTCTGCGCTATTTTGAACTTGGCTAGCAATGTCTAAAAGATATTTAGCATTGAAACCAATTTCTATTGGCTCCGCATCATATTGCACTTCTAATTCTTCCCGCGCTTCACCGGTTTCCGGATTGGAGAAAGTCAAAGTAACATTATCTTTATTTATCGATAGCTTTATCGGGCGCAGTCTTTCAAGCGCCATTGTTGATACGCGGTCAACGGCTTTAGCAAATTCCTCATTGCTAACCGTCATTTGATAAGGGTTTTCCTTTGGAATAACTCTATCATAGTCGGGGAAAGTGCCATCAATAACCTTAGAAGTTAAAGTTGCGCGACCTGTTGCAAACCTGATTTTGGTTTCGGAAACTGCAATCTCTACAGTTTCTTCATCGCTCTCCAAAAGTCGCCTTAGTTCCAATATAGTTTTACGAGGTATAATTACGCCCGCAAAGCTTTCAATTTTTCCAACCATTGGATAATCAGAGAGTGCAAGCCGATGCCCGTCTGTTGCGACGGCCCGCAAGCATGGGCCAGACGGCCCATTTGTGCCATGTAGATAAATTCCGTTCAAATAAAACCGCGTTTCTTCCATTGAAATTGCGAAGCGGGTTTTATCAATTAGCTTTGCAAGGGCTATCCTATCAATTTCAAAATTATTTGCGAATTCGCCATGGCCGATTGATGGGAAGTCGGTGGCAGGTAAGATTGGCAAGTGATAGCGCGAGCGGCCAGAAACTATAGATAGTCGCCCGCCATCTGCAACAGTTTCGAGGCGAACTTGTGAGCCCTCCGGTAGCTTTCTTGCGATATCATATAAAGTATGCGCTGGTGCAGTAATTGCGCCTTTAACTTCAACATCGGCATTTGTGCCATCGATAACTTCAATGTCTAGGTCTGTTGCGGCAAAACTAACAACGCCATCGCGCGCCTCGATTAGGACATTTGATAATATCGGAACAGTTGTGCGCCGCTCAACGACATTTTGGACATGGCTAAGAGCGCTAAGGAGTGCACTTCGTTCAATTGTTAGCCGCATTTTTTCTTATCTCCTGATGGGAATAGTATCTCGATAATCCAATTCCAAATCAAATTTCAATATTTATTTGTGCCCAAAAAATATGATTAGTGCAATCTTATTGTTCAATAAATAACAGCCTGTTAGAAAACTAGCCTCTCGTTTTGAACTTATGTTAAATTGAAGCCTAGCTTAGCAATTTATTGGCCAATATTTGCATGCTTGCGGCAAAGTTTGGATCCTTATTCATCAGTTCCTCAATGCGTTTTACGGCATGCATAACAGTTGTATGATCTCTTCCGCCCATTCGCGCAGCAATATCTGGATAAGAGCGCTTGGTGAATTTTTTGCAAAAATACATTGCTATCTGGCGCGGTCTTGCCACAGCAATATGCCGACGCGAACCAATAAGGTCTTCAATAGAAATTTCAAAATGGGCAGCGACACGCTTTTTTATGGTCTCAACTGGCACACTCTTGGTAGGCAAGCCAAACCTGTCACCAATAGCCTCTAATACCACTTCCATCGTTGCCTCCTGACCTATTAAAGCCGATGATGCGAAAATCTGTTTAACTGCGCCTTCAATTGCGCGACCTGTACCAATAACGCGTGCAGCCAAAATATCAAACGCTTGCACCGGTGGCGCGAAATCTGGGCGTTTTATAGCGAATTCAGCAGCTTTTCGAATTGCAATTTTACGTCTTAAATCAAAATCTGGCTCGTCAATCCGAACATTGAATCCACCAAGTAGAATTCCCTTCATGCGATTGTCTAATCCAGCTAATGCATCAGCAGGGACATCGCCGGTGCAAACGACACTTTTGCCGCGTGCAAGTAAATCGCTTATAGTTTGGAAAAATTCCAATTGCGTCGCGCTCTTACCACAGATGAATTGGATATCATCTATCAAAAGCAAATCGGCTTTGCGTAATCCTTCTTTGAAGGCGACGCTGTCACGCTCACGCAGAGCCGTCTGAAACAAATGCAAAAACCTTTGCGCATTTAATGATACAACGCGGCGCATTGGGTCCGTCTTAATCGAAAGATTTCCAATAGCGGACATTAGATGGGTTTTGCCAACACCATTATAGCCGTGAATATACAAAAGCTCGCCGAATTTAGCTTCGGTGGCGATACGCTTAGCAACCGCGATAGCAATCTTATTTGATGCGCCTTCTTCAAAATTGTCAAAGCGGCGAGGACTTAGGGCGAAATCGATTGGCTCATTGATTAGTTCATCTTTTGCAAGTTCGTTCGCGCCATGATTTTTCGGCGGCGGCGCGTTGTTATGCCCTATTATATCAGCGGAATCCGTAAGTTTAAACTCTAAAATAGCGTCTTTTGCAATGCTACTTTGACGCTCTACTTGCTTTGCGACATCAATAATTATTCTGCGTTTCAGATTGTCAAAATCGTTCCAAATCGCTTGTAGTCTATGAAGATATTCTGTTCTAACCCTTGATTTTGCAAAACCATTTGGCGCGGCGAAAAAAACATATTTTTCATCGGCACGATCAAGCAATAAAGGCTCAATCCAAGCCTTAAAGTCTCCGCTTCCAAATACGGCACGAATTCTCGCAGATAAATTACGCCAAATTCTTTGACAGTCCGCTCTATTGCTATCGCTTTCTGCTTTTTGAGGTGCGGATGCCGGGTCAGGGTTAGTGTTATTATGGTTTGCGTCAAAATCCAATCCACCGAGTTTTGAATTTTGCTGCAAGTTTTCCCTTTTCATAACCCTAATTGCCCCAAATAAAGCTGGCCATAAATCTGGCCAAAGTTTAACCCAAACGGCCAAAGCCGCCACCCATTTTATTTGGTGTCGTCCCCCAACGACCCCGCTTTTTGCCAAAGCCATGTTTATAATTTGTCGCTTAGCAAATTTGACATGCGCCATCGTTTGCCATTACGACATTTAAAATTACTACAATCTTTGGTAGCCGCAAAATTTGTTTCTATAGAAAATTTTCTACATTTAAGACAAACATGAAATTCTAATAAAATCTCCGTGCAAGTCCTAAATTTAAAACATTTATGACAAAAATAATTAAGCGCAAGATTAAGAGGAACGCAACATCAAAAATGCTATAATTTCTGCTCAAATTTCCTTGACATGACAATATCTCAATAAGGACAGACACTTAGCGAATCAGTGCCATATGCAAAATGTTTCACGGCCTTGTGGATAAAAATTCAATAAACAAAGACTTGTAAATATTTACCATTCGGAAACCATAAATTCAGCTTTTAAACAAGAATTTGTTATGACAATTCTCGAAGAATGATGCCGCAAAAAAAAGCATGTAATTAAATCGTATTATCAATTTTTATCCACATTCAATACTGGCAGTGACATACTATCAGCTTTCAGCATTTGACTTTGAACCGCGCAGCCAGGAGGGAACTTCGGGCGCGGGCGCAAGAAGTGCTACTTTGGTTTGAAAAGCGTCATTGTTTCCCTCAACCAAAAGTGGTAGTGCCGTGGCAATCGCATTTGACAGATTATCGACCCAAATTTGATCTTGGCTCGAAAAATCGCCCAAGACATGACCTAGGACTTTTTCTTTTCCAGGGTGTCCAACCCCAAGGCGCACTCTTTTATAATCGGAGCCGATTTGGCCAGAAATAGACCTTAGGCCATTATGGCCAGCAGTGCCGCCGCCAATTTTCACACGGCATTTACCGGGCGCAAGTTCGATTTCATCATAAAACACAATAATGTCTTTTGGCTTAAGTTTAAAAAAAGTCATAAAGCCGCCCACCGCACTACCGGAGAGGTTCATAAAGGTTTGCGGCTTTATAATTATACATTTTTCAGTGCCGTTTTCGGTTGAGATTGTGCCTTCGCGGTAGAGCGCTTGGAGTTTGGACTTTTCGGGCCCAAAATTATATGCGCGCGCAATCTCGTCAACCGCCATAAACCCTATATTATGGCGATTTTTGGCATATTTATCACCAGGATTTCCAAGACCAACCAGTAAGAACATTACAAATCCAAAAAAGTGCATGAAATTTATGCAGGGCCGCCCCAAATAAATTTCATTCGACATTATCATAATTCCGAGTAAGGCGGATAGCGCCACAAAGCATAAGATAATCTTATGATCGCTTCGCCGAGGGTGGAATTATGAAGCCCCCTATATTATGGCGATTTTTGGCGTATTTTTCGCCAGGATTTCCAAGACCAACTAAAAGAAGCAAAACCAATCCCCAAAATACAAAAAGGCTTCAAGCCTAAGCTCAAAGCCTTTTTAAATAGCTTTGTAAAGCCTATTAAGCTTCAGCTTCGCCTTCGGCTGCTTCATCAACTTCTTGCTTGCCGCCGCGGCCCGCAATTGTCGCGATAGTAAAGTCGCGCTTGATTGTTGGGCGCGCACCTTCTGGAAGTGGAACCGATGAAATGTGAATAACATGGCCCATTTGAAGGCCAGTCAAATCAATTTTCAATTCTTCAGGGATAGCCGACGCTTTAACATTTAGGCCAACGCTATGGCGAACCACGTTCAAAACACCGCCACGTTTCAAGCCAGGGCTCAATTCGTGGTTTACAAAGTGAACTGGAACGTCAACCGGAATGATAGAGTTTGGCTCTACGCGGTAAAGGTCAAAGTGGGTCGGCATATCAGTAACCGGATCCCATTGAATTGCCTTTGGCAAAACGGTTTGGGTTTCGCCTTTATGATCCAAAGTAACCATATGGGCAAGGAATTTGCCCGAACGGATAGCTTTTAATAGTTCATTTTGTTTTGCGCTAATTGCAACAGGCTCTAGAGAGCCGCCGTATAGAATGCCCGGAACATTACCGGCGCGTCGAACTGCACGCGCGCTACCTGTGCCAGTTCCTTCACGGACTTCTACATTAATTGTGATACCAGACATGCTAGAATCCTTTTAATAGAGTTTAACTAAAGACATATTGCTTTTCTAAGAATTAGTGGCAATTTACAGTAATCTCAGCATCGCTAAAACCAATACATCAAAACGAAGCGCGCTCTTAGCCCAAGGCCAATTTAATTGCAAGACAAACCCCTGCCGAAAAGCATTTTTGGGCGCTTCTATGCTCCTTTGTTACGCGAGAGAGGTATTCCGCGCTATCTCTGCCCCCTTTAGGGGGAAGTGGCGCGAAGCGCCGAAGGGGGCAAGGGCAACATGCTTCAGGTTTTTATCAACCCAACCACAATTCAATCACAACCCTTTATCAACCTTTTATCAACCCAATATCAACCCGATTTTTGCCGCAATAAATTGATTTTATTTCCCTTTTTCCAACAAATGCGCGCCTTGGGGCAAAAG
>CAYTWK010000156.1:0-5296 GCA_964442095.1 uncultured Caulobacteraceae bacterium
CACTACGGCGATAAATCTCGCCACAGCATTGGCCGCGGTTGGCAAAAGTGTTCTAATCTTTGATATTGATGCCCAAGGTAATGCGTCAACCGGGCTTGGGGTCCACGGATCTAGTCGTAAATACACAACATATGATGTAATGATGGGCGAAGCGAGCCTTGAACAATCAATAACAAAAACCATAATTCCTAATCTCTATTTGGTTCCGTCAAGTGTGGATCTTGCAGGAGCAGAAGTTGAATTGGCAAATATTCCAAATCGCGCATTTCGCCTGAAAGATGCTTTAGCAAGAAACACCAATAGTTCAAATGCTATAAGGTTTGATTATATTATTATTGATTGCCCGCCATCTTTAAATGTTGTGACGATAAATGCCTTAACAGTATCCGACGCATTATTGGTTCCGCTGCAGTGTGAGTTCTTCGCATTAGAGGGCCTAACTCAATTAATGCGCACTGTTGAATTGGTTCGTGGATCTTTAAACCCGTCACTGGTTATACAAGGCGTGGTTTTGACAATGTATGACAGTCGTAATCGTCTATCGGAGCAAGTAGCGATGGATGTCCGGCGACACTTTGGTGATAAGGTCTATAAAACAATCATACCGCGCAATGTGCGGGTTTCAGAATCTCCTTCACATGGAAAGCCTGTTTTAATCTATGATCATAATTGCGCTGGAAGCCGGGCATATATTAAACTTGCAAGTGAGCTTATACAGAGGGAAAAGGATTTGGTGGCATGAGCGATTTAGAGCCAAAACAAAATTCGCGCGGATTAGGTCGCGGCCTATCTGCGCTTTTAGGCGAAGCGGCCACGGAAAGACCGCAGTCTCAAAATGGAATTCTCGTTGAAACACCAATCGATTTGATAATTCCCAACCCTAACCAACCGCGTCGGCAATTTGATAAAGCTGAATTAGAGGCTTTGGCGGAAACTATTCGCGCCCACGGCATTGTGCAGCCGATTATCGTTCGTGCATATTCTGAAAAGCCTGGTTATTATTCAATTATTGCAGGTGAAAGGCGTTGGCGCGCATCGCAATTAGCTGGCCTTCATCAAATTCCCACCGTAATTCGCGAATTTGACGATTTAGATACATTAAAGATTGCTATTGTTGAAAACCTCCAACGTTCAAACCTAAACGCAATCGAAGAGGCTATGGCGTTCGAACAATTAATGGACCGTTTTGGCTATAATCAACAGTCTATAGCCGAGGCAATAGGACGATCCCGCGCCTATGTCGCGAATACGGTTCGACTTCTTGGTCTGCCAAAAGAAGTCCAAGAAATGGTAATCAATGGCGATTTAAGTGCTGGCCATGCAAGGGCAGTATTAAGCGCGCCTGATCCTGTTGCCGCCGCCAAAGAAATAATATCAAAAGGCCTTAATGTTCGAGACGCCGAAAAATTAGCTGGTAAATCTTCAAGTAGTGCCGGTAGTGTTTCACGTGAAACAAATAGTGATACCGATACAGAAGCATTGCAAAATGATATATCAAATTTGCTGGGGCTTGATGTGAAAATTCGCCACGATGGTGTAAAGGGCGGTGTCGTCACGATTAATTATAAGAGCCTAGAGCAATTGGATGAAATTTGCCGCCGCCTATCCGCCCCAAAGTAGCAAAAGACAAAATTTAGCGACGTCTTGCGGCATATTCGGCTATGCCTAATAGAGTATTCTCCACCAAAGCTTCAGAATTGGCGCCGCGCTTTTTACATTCGATGTCGGTCGTAATTATTCTTGACAAAACCGATTCTAGCGCGCCGCGAGACCAAATAGCCAATTGCTTGGCATAAATCGGCTGGTCCTTCCAAAAAATGCCGCTTCTCTTATCCTCGACGGCGTCAGTAACACTTTTTCCACTATCTATCGCCAATCGAAGGTTCAAAAGAGATTTCACACGCCGCAATGATTGATTTAAAACAACAATTGGATTTACGTCATTTCCAAAGGCCTGATGTGCTCGTAAGAGCATCAATTTGCTTTCGCCTAAAAAGGCAGCGGATAAAACCTCGTCTATTCCTGCTTCCCTAGAATTATCACTCATAGCTAAAAGCGCGTTTTCATCAATTTTGCCGCCGCTTCCAACAAAAAGCGCAAGGTTCCTAATTAGCGCAACGATAGAAACGCTATCTTGCGCACTGGTTTCAATAATTCGATCGATTACTATCTGATCGATATTTACTTGTTCTTCTAGAGCAATATCTTTCAATAATTTCGCATATTCCGCTTTTGAAGGCTCAAATAATCTAAGAGCTGCGGCTTTAGTTGAATTTTCAAAACCTTGAACCAATTTCGATTTCGCCGAAAAATCATGGCACTCGAAATAGCACGCCCCATTTATTTGTGTCTCGCCGCTCTCAACCCGCCCTAATAGTTCAAGAATTTTGGCGCTTTGACTTTCATTTTGAAGCCTAACAATCGCTAAGGTCGCCCCGCCAAATAATGAGACATTTGTGATAGAATTCTCAAAAGCCGAAAAATTGCCCGACAAATCACTATCAAAAACATTCCTAACTTCTAGATCCTTTTCGCTTTTCAATAGTTCTTTACTAAGGGTATCTATGGCCTGTGTAACGAAGCCTCTATCAGGACCATATGCAAGAAAAAGTCGTGGCGGCGTATTGCCCTTGCCGAAATTAAAAGCCTCAGAGATTTTCTTTATCTTGGTCACGATAAGACTATCGCCTAGATTTTTGGCGTTTGTTTATAATGTCCGCCCATATTCTCTCGGCCAAATCATTTGCAGCGCGTTCCTCAGCATCGGATTGCAGTGAAACATCACTATAAGCCCTCTCGACCGAATCAAAAGATACAATACTAGTAACCTGGCCTTTCAATTCCCCCTCAGTTGCACTTTCGCTAAGTGAATATTCGGCATCGAAGGTTATGCGGGTTCGGGTTGCAAAGCCATCAGTGCGCAAAGCGACATTGTTATATCTTTGTTTTATAATGATTTTTAACTGCCTTGGGTTAGAATTATCATTTTCCAGGCCCACGCGCCTTTGCAGATTTTGAGCTAAGAAATATCCAACTCGCCCCTCTATCGGCGCGATTTCAACCTTCCCAATCCCAGCTCCATTTACTCCATAAACTGGAGTAAAACCGCACGCGGTTAAAAAGAAAATACAACCAAGTGCCAAAGAAAAATTCATGAGCATTTTTTTCATTCAATTCTCCTTGGCAATTACAATATTCACTATCCTGTCGGGCACATAAATAACTTTAGCAATATTTTGCCCTTGAGTGTGATTAATAACATTTGGCGCTTTTAGGGCTAAAGCAATAATGGCATCCTTGTCACCGCCTTTGGCAACAATAATCTCATCACGCTTCTTTCCGTTAATTTGAACCGGAATTGTAACCTCGTCACTAATACTAAGGGCATTATCCCAAATTGGCCATGGCGCATTTAGGCAAAAACCATCATTTCCCATAATACTCCATGCCTCTTCGGCAATATGCGGTGCGAAAGGCTGCAATAATCGGGCAAAAAAGCTTAAGGCAAGACCCCGTGCCTCATCAATCCGGTCTGAATTCGAATTGTCTAGGTCGCGAAGCGTGTTTAGTAATTCATATAATTGCGCGATTGCCGCATTGAAGCGGAAGCCGTCAATGTTTGATGTTACGTTCATTGCAGCCTTATGTGCCGCCTTTAATAGTTTTAAAGCATCGCCTTCTAATCCGCTAGGAGTGGTATTAATCGGACCAATTCCAGATTTCGCTTGCTTTTCAAAAAGGGCCCAAGTTCTTGAAATAAAGCGTGATGCACCCTCGACGCCGGCTTGGCTCCATTCTACATCTCGTTCAGGCGGAGAATCCGATAAAACAAAAAGTCGCGCAACATCTGCGCCATATTTTTCTATAATCTCCTCGGGATCAATAGTGTTGCACTTGCTCTTACTCATCTTTTCGATGCCGCCCATTATCGCGGGCCGATTGGTCGCAATTTCAATAGGCTTTTGATCAATAAAGCTAATCTGATTTGGATAAAGCCATTTACCCTCTTGCGACTTGAAGGTCGCGTGTGTCACCATCCCCTGTGTGAAAAGATGTTTAAATGGCTCCTTGGTATCTATATGGCCTGAAAGCTTTAGCGCCCGCGCAAAGAACCGCGAATAAAGCAGGTGCAAAACCGCATGCTCAATGCCGCCGATATAATGATCCACCGGAAGCCAGTGCTTTACCGCGTCTTTGTCAACGGGATTATCATTATCAAGACCGCAAAACCTTGCCCAATACCACGAACTATCAACAAAAGTGTCCAAAGTATCGGTTTCTCGCCGTGCCGATTTTCCGCATTTCGGACAATCAGCCTTCTTGAAACCTTCATGTCTATCAAGCGGATTGCCTGGAGCGTCGAAACTAACATCTTCAGGTAATTCAATTGGGAGGCTTTCGATTGGCGCAGCAACAGGCCCACAATCATGGCAATGGATTATTGGTATCGGACAGCCCCAATATCTTTGGCGCGACACTCCCCAATCTCTAAGCCTAAAATTAACCGCCGCTTCACCCTTATTCAAAGACACCATTTTTGCGATTGCTGCCGCTTTCGCCTCTGAAATTCCAAGACCGTTAAGAAAATCCGAATTATAAAGAACACCTTCGCCGATATAGGCATCTTTGCCAATCGTAAAGGTATCTGGGTCCTCTCCCCTTGGAAGAATTACCGGTATGACTGAAAGATTATATTTATTCGCAAAATCCAAGTCTCTTTGGTCGTGCGCAGGGCAACCAAACAAAGCGCCGGTTCCGTAGTCCATCAAGACAAAATTCGCTATCCAAATTGGTAATTCAATTTTTTCGTCAAGCGGGTGCAAAACCTTCAAGCCAGTATCGAAGCCCATCTTTTCTTGGGTTTCAATTTCCTCTGCGCTTGTCCCAGATTGGCGGCAAGTTTGGCAAAAATTTGCCACTCCCGGATTTGACTTAGCCAATTCAAGCGCAATAGGATGATCAAATGAAATAGCAACAAAGCTCGCGCCAAATAAGGTATCAGGTCTTGTAGTATAGACCGCAACCTCTTTTGGGTTAATCACAGAATTTTCTTTAATTTCAAACCTAAAATTGAGGCCCTCGGAGCGACCAATCCAATTGAATTGTTGTGAAATAACGCGCTCAGGCCATTCTCTAAGCTCGGCAAGCGCTCCTATTAGCTCTTCGGCAAAATGCGTGGTCCGGAAAAACCATTGATTGAGCTCGCGTTGTTCAACAATCGCACCAGAGCGCCACCCGCGACCATCGACAACTTGCTCATTTGCTAAAACAGAATTTTCAACGGGGTCCCAATTTA
>CAYTWK010000157.1:0-5296 GCA_964442095.1 uncultured Caulobacteraceae bacterium
GGCGGGGGTGGCGGAGACGAAGACGCTTTGCGGGCGCATTGCGTCCCATTCCTCAAACCGTAGGGGTCGATTATCCATACAAGAAGGAAGGCGGAAACCATAATCCGATAGCGTTCTTTTGCGCGCATAATCGCCTTTGAACATTGCGCCAATCTGCGGCACAGAGACATGGCTTTCGTCAACAAAGACCAGCGCATTCTGAGGAATATATTCAAATAGTGTTGGCGGCGGCTCCCCTGGATTACGCCCCGTCAAATAGCGCGAATAATTTTCAATCCCCGAGCAAAAACCAGTTGCCATCATTGTCTCGAGGTCAAATTTAACCCGCTCATTAATTCTTTGCGCCTCTAGGAGTTGGCCGTTTTGTTCAAACCATTTGACCCTAGCTTCCATTTCTTTTTTGATTTTTATCATTGCCGCCGAAAGCGCTGGGCGCGGCAGAGTATAGTGATTATTGGCATAAATTTTGACATTTTCGAATTCGTCAGTTTTCTTTCCGGTGAGCGGGTCAAATTCAATAATGCTTTCGATATCGTCGCCAAAATAGCTTATGCGCCATGCCCTATCTTCCATGTGTGATGGAAATACATCAATCACATCCCCCCTTACGCGGAATGTGCCGCGTGTGAAAGCAACATCATTGCGCTTGTATTGAAGTGAAACCAATTGCCGCGTTAATTGGGTTAATTCGTTAAACTCGCCCACCTTAAGTTCAATAGTCATTGAAGAATAGGATTCAACCGAACCTATGCCATAAATACACGACACCGAGGCGACAATAATAACGTCATCACGCTCTAGGAGGGCGCGCGTTGCCGAGTGCCTCATTCTATCGATTTGTTCGTTTACGGTGCTTTCTTTTTCAATATAGGTGTCGGTGCGCGGCACATAGGCTTCGGGTTGATAATAATCATAATAGGATACGAAATATTCAACCGCATTATTAGGAAAGAATGATTTAAACTCGCCGTATAATTGCGCCGCTAAGGTTTTGTTATGCGCCAAAATAAGCGCCGGGCGCTGCACACGGGCAATAGTTTGCGCCATTGTGAAAGTCTTGCCTGAGCCTGTAACGCCAAGCAAAACTTGCTCGCGCTCGCCACCTTTAAGGCCCTTTACTAATTCTTCAATTGCCGCCGGCTGATCCCCTGCCGGTTCATAGGCCGAAACCAATTCAAATCTTTTACCACCTTCAAGCTTTTCAGGGAAAACGGGGCGATGCGGATCCCATTGTGGGGGTGCATCTTTTCCGCGACTATCAAGGACATCATAATCAAAATCAAAAAAGAATTTATTTGGCGCAAGATTATTTCCCGCTGCAGCGCGATTTTCGGCGGCTTGTTCTTTACTGGTAATTGGTATTGGAGGCTTGGCCATTACTAGAACATATAGGAAACAAATATCAATTTCTAGGGCTAATATGCTAAATTTATTGTTTCTCTTGTGAGGTTTCTTTCACAGGCATTGGCACTCCATTACAATGCGACAAGCCCTGCTCGAGGCATAATTCTTGCGGTGTCTTAACTCTTGGCGGCTTTTTGCCTAGAGGAATACAAACTTGGGCCTGATAGCCTTCATTGGTTTGGCACCTTTCGCGCCAACCCGCAAAATATTTGGCATTTACTTCACTATTGGTATAGCCTTGCACGCGCTCGGACCTATAGCGTGGGCCATTATTTATCTCGACCATTTTGCGCACTTTTGCATTTACGGGGCAATTAGGTGGCCGCTCGAGAGGGTCCGCCTTTTCGCATTCGGCGATGAAAATTGTATTCTGGGTTGGTGCGCTTAAAGATGGCAATCTATTATTATTATTACTAGCTGCACCTGAATTCTGACTTGGTGCCGCCGTATTGGTTGCAATCCTTGGTGTGGAATTATTCTCAATTGCCTGATTATTATTCATATCATTCAGGCTTATTGAAGGAGTTGCATTCCGATTATTGGGCACAATGATTGGGTTCGGCGTTTGGCTGGATTTGGCGCTGTCTATCCGCTTTTCATTATTTTCTATTTGCGCCTTTTTTATTTCTTCGGGAGGGATTATAATCGGCGGGTCATATTTAATATCAAATTGGCTATAGATAATTCTATCGGGTGCTTCTTGCTCTAAATATTTTGGGCGAAAAATTGCCAGCATTGATAATAATAAAATGACAATAATGCTTGAAGCCACGAGCGCATAAAGACGCAAAAGCGGAATTTTAAGCTTGATTATTGATAGCGAGCGCCCCATTTAATTGCTCTTGCATTTAAATCGGAAACTAGCACCTAAAAATTCTGTAAAGCTTTGGATATTTTAATTAAATTGCTTTAATCAAATAAAAGTCCAATAAATTCTCGATTAATTCGCTTGTGCGGCCTCGGTTTTTTCATTTATTTTATGATAGGCATATGCACCCGTGCAAACCATTGCAATATGCAATGCACCGCCAATTGCGCCAGTTAGTCCAAAATATAAAAGCGATCCAATCGAGAAAAATCCAGCCATAGAACTTGGCATTCTCCCAATTGCATCGCTCATGAGCGGCGCGAAAATCGCCCCCAAAATTGTCGAAAGCAGCATTGAAATAATCATCACAATAATGCCATTCAAAACAAACGCACCGAGGAATGACCAAAACTGCTCTTTGGTATAATTATAAGAGGCCATCGCCGAAGCCTTTTTATTGGCAATGGTCAATACGCCATAGATCCCATAGCGGCCAATAAAGAAGAATATGAATAGGACAAGGCCGACTAAAGGGATAACGTTTAGAAGCGAAAGCTTTAACACTGCAAAAATAGTCATAACAATTATGATTGCAATATAGCCCAGTATAAACAGCCCAAACAATTGCAAAATGGCAATTAATAGCTGCTTTTCGTCATTACCCCAAGATAGGCCATATTTGCCAATTTCCTCGTGCCTGACTTCTTTTCTAAGGCATGCCGTTGAAACCATAATTGACAGCAAGCTACTTACTATAAAGCCAATTACTAAAATCGGCCAATTTACTTTGCCCAGCAGAGCAAAAATTTTCGCATCTGAAGGAACCTTGCCACCAGTAGTAAGGGCCGTATATTGCGAAAGCGCTTCAAAATAGCCACCCATTGAAAATACCGCCAAAGTGAGCAAAGTCAAAATCGAATTTATCACCATAATTCTCAAGACAAATTTCGGATGTGCCTTAAAGAAGCTAAAAAAAGAGGTTGCCGCTTCTGATGGTGAAAATTTATTCTGCATTTGGCGCTCCAGCTTTAATCATTAACGAGTGTTTTTTATTTGTTTATGGTCTAGCGCAAAATGACACAAGTGTCTATTTCACCGAAATGAAATCAAATCAAACAATTCACATTATTGGCGCGGGTTTGGCTGGCTCCGAAGCGGCGTGGCAAATCGCCAATTTAGGCCTAAAGGTTGTGCTGCACGAAATGCGCCCTACCCGCATGACCGATGCGCATCATAGCGATAATTTTGCCGAAATGGTTTGCTCCAATTCTTTTCGCTCTGATGATAGTGAATATAATGCGGTCGGCCTTATTCACCATGAAATGCGGGCATTAAATTCCATAATCATGGCGTGCGCCGATGACAATAAAGTTCCCGCTGGATCGGCTTTGGCTGTGGACCGCGACGGCTTCGCCGAAAGTGTTACCGCAAAAATCAGTGCGCATGAAAATATCGAAATTGTCCGCGGTGAAGTAAAATCAATCGACGAAATGGACGGCAAAACGGCGATTATCGCCACCGGCCCACTTACTTCGGATAATTTGGCGGCTTCCATACTTGCCAAATCGGGCGAAGACGAACTTAGTTTCTTTGATGCCATCGCCCCCATTATCTATAAGGATAGCATAAATTTCGATATTGCATGGCTTCAAAGCCGCTATGACAAAATTGGCCCAGACGGCGATGGCGCAGATTATATAAACCTGCCGCTTGAGAAGGACGAATATTACCGCCTTATTGACGCCCTCCTCGCGGGTGAAAAGGCCGACATCAAACAATGGGAAGGCACACCATATTTCGAAGGCTGCCTTCCGGTTGAAGTAATGGCGGAGCGCGGGCGCGACACCCTAAGATTTGGGCCTCTAAAGCCGGTTGGCCTTTTAAATCCCAAGACCGGCACGCGGCCCTATGCCGTGGTTCAATTGCGCCAAGACAATAAACTCGGCACGCTTTATAATATGGTTGGTTTTCAAACCAAATTAAAACATGGCGCGCAAACCGAAGTATTCCGCCTAATCCCTGGCCTTGAAAATGCGCAATTTGCAAGGCTTGGCGGCATTCACCGCAATACATTTTTAAATTCGCCAAAATTATTGGATAGCGAATTGCGCTTTAAGCCCATGCCAAATATTCGCTTCGCAGGGCAAATTACTGGCTGTGAAGGCTATGTGGAAAGCGCGGCGATTGGCCTTATGGCCGGGCGCTTTGCGGCAATAGAGTTATTGGGCAAAGCAATTGAGCCGCCGCCAATAACCACCGCACTTGGGGCAATCCATAATCACGTTACGATCGGCCATTTTAGCGGCAAAAAAGGAATGTTCCAGCCGATGAATGTCAATTTTGGCCTATTTCCACCTCTTGATGAAGCGCGAGCGGCTGAGGCCATGAAAGCGCGCGGTAAAGAGCGCGAAAAGGCACGCAAACTGCAAATGTCACTAAGGGCCAAAGACGATTTGGCGCTCTGGATTGCGGCAAATTTTGGATAAATAACGCAAAAAATAGCAACCTAAATCAACAAAAAGACAACTTCATATCAACGAAAAGGCAACGCAATATCAACCAAATGTCCACCTATTTTTTTGTTTAGATATCCACCCAACACATTGATTTAATTTCAGTTTTCGCAAAAACCTTTGGCCCAAATGGGCAAAATGTTGACATTTGCTGATATTTTTGATGTGGTGGCGAATTGGTTTTGGTGGTCGCTTTGCAATAACTTTCACAAAATATCTAAAAATTCTCCTCAGAGCTTGATTAAATGGCGCGACTATACGCCAAGCCAAAACTAGTAGGATAAGCGCAAATAAAAAGTGCAAAAATTGCTATGACTAATTATGCAATTGATAACCTGTCACCGAAATAGACTTCGTGCGATTATTATTCGCATCATATTCGTAAAACACCCGAACCGCATCGCAAGACCAACAGGTTACGCCAGTGGTTGGATTGCCTTGATATGAATAATTTGTGTATTCAGAGCTTACGTTTCGAGCTGTAAGTTTGTATAGTGTTTGGCTTAAGACCTGCTATTGCGACGAATAGAAAAATGGTGAAAGAACATCCAATGAAAATAATTATCATTTG